>CBFCXR010000131.1:0-7316 GCA_965602045.1 uncultured Bacteroidales bacterium
TGGCAATACATCCTGCCCCGGCAACTCCAATAAGCCAATATGGCTTTTTGTTTGAAAGTTTTGTCAGTCCTAATCCGGGAACAATTGCCGATAGCATAACAATTTTGCCAACCTTTACTGATGGTGTAATTTCAGGCATTTTTTCCGGTTTTTTATGATCTTCCTCTTTAATGTCTGTGGCTGGTGTTTGTTTACTCTCTTTCTTTTCACTAAGTGAAGCAACCGGTTTTTCTTCAGGTTCTTTTTTTTCACTAACCCTAGCAACCGGTTTTTCTTTAGGTTCTTTTTTCGGAACAATTTTCGGAGGTTTAATTATATCAGCAATTATACCTATATAAATATCCATGTTAATATATAGGCTGTCACTCCTTAAATCCCATGTTACTCTTTTATTTAATCCACCCGGAATGTTTTTTCCAACATCACCTTCCACTGTCTTTGGTTCTATCTTATTTCCTTTACTATCGGCAACATCCAGTGCTATATTAATCGTATCCCGCGAAGACCTTCCAAGAATATCATAGTCAATGATCACAATATTATTAACCATTTCAATCCTTGGTTTGGAGATTTTTATTTGTGTGAATGTATTTACAGGCAGTACTAAAAGGTATATAAAACTGAATAAAATGATTTTGTTTCGCCTAATATTCATGTAATTAGTTTTTTATAAAAAATGCAATTTACAAAATATTAATATTGGGTCAAAAAATATGGAAATATTTCAATTAAGAGTTTGGTAAACCATTCAATCCTTTACAGCAATTGTGTATGAATTAGTGACCAATTAGTTATAAAATACAAACCTGCATGAATGGTTGAATGTATTTTTCATGAGCTATATTCATCATGTTACAGTTGCTAAATTTGCGTATATTTAGTAAATTTAACAGTTGCAAAGCCTGCCGGATGAGCAGGTGCTTCTAATTGTGCTACTTATAAATAATGTAACCTTTTGGATTTTATTTTTGTATAACCTGTTAATTGAGAGTTGGTTATTTAATAGCAAACTAATAAAAGGACTACAATGAAATCAATAGTTAGTATTACGATGGCATTGCTCTATTGTAGTTTTGGAATTGCCAATCCGGTAATGCCTCCACCAGAATTGCTGATAAGTGAAATTTATTTTGATGGCTCAGATTGGAAAATTGAGATGGTCGTCGGTTTTGCAGACAATTTAAATAATATATCGATTGTTACATCATCCGGTGAGTCATTCTTTAAGCAGGGGATTGATGTAGAAGAAGGCGAAATAATTATTGTAACTGAAGATAGCCTGCAAATCCCATTAGCAATAAATCGGAACGGAGATTTCATTAATATGATTGAGTATGATAATGAATATACATTATGGGAGTTACTGTGGTTTCAGGATATATCATTTGGAAATTATCCCGGGGCTGTATGCAGCTCACCTTATGAGGGAGAGTCAATTGTTTTACAGCATTTTGAATTATTATCCCCGGGTTATGAAGATAAAGATTTTTATTGGCCGGTGAAAGAGAGGGAGCCTTCACCTGGCAGCAATCCTTTTATATGCAGCAGCAGGGATTCTGTTTCAGGTTATATATTTGATAAATTTTCAGATCCGGTGAAATCCGCTGAAATCAGGTATTGTGCTGAACTGGAATTATGGTGCGCTTCCCCGGACCTACCACAAATTGTGGCAGATGATTATGGTTATTTTGAGAATGCAATGATGTTTTCAAAATTTTATAGTGCTCAAGTTATCCTGGGAGATTCATTAATCTCAAATGTATCTTTTAATGTGGAGTTTGACTCATCAAATAGTTATATTTTTGAGCTTAAAGATTATGTATATACCGGTATTGATTTGGTTGAACTTGAAAATTCAGTTTTTTTGACTAATTATCCTAATCCTGTAGAAAATCAAACAATTATTTCAGTTGATATTCCACAAAATGTCCGTTTTAAAAATGCCGTTATTAAAATATTCAATATTAATGGTAAAATTGTTGATATAATTCCTCTTGTTTATAATAGTGGTAATGTTTATGATATTACCTGGGATAGAAGTAATAACATTCCCGACGGAAATTATTTTTATAATCTGGATATTAATTATAAAAAGGTTGCAAGCAGTAGAATGATGCTTTTAAAATAATTCATTTATATCCGTTTTTAATCATAAAATTTTCTTATTGTTATAATAAATAAATCATAAGATTTATAATTTTATTGCAGATATTTAATATTTTGGATATATGATAGTATATTTCAATTAACCGGAAATATTAAATTAACTGAAATACGCGCATGAATGGATTTATTAAACTGATTATCTTTATATTTATATTTCTGCCGGGATTATTTTTATATCCGCAAGACACCTCTTTAAAACCAATCCCTTATATCAGCCTTGAAAAATTTCAGGATGGTATTCATCATTGGGCATTGTTCAGTAAAATAAGGAAATATGATAAACTTGACACAGCCGATGTATTTGGAATTGCCAATAACTTATTAGCCTACCAGAATATTGATGGCGGCTGGCCCAAGAATATAGACTGGCTGGCTAAGCTGAATGCCGATTCAGTAAAAATGAGCCTGTCTGTGAGATATAGAAGCAGTACATTTGACAATAACAATATATTCCCTCAAATTGAATACCTGTCAAAAGTATATTATTATACAGGGATTGAAAAATATAGGTCCGCTACAGTTAAAGGATTTCAATACATTCTTGATAACCAGCATAAAAACGGGGGCTGGAAAGGTTCGGATGTTGATGCCATTACATTTAACGATAATGTTATGACAGGAGTTATGGATATATTGCTGGATATTGTAAATGGCCGGAAATATTATGCATGGATTGATAAGAAATTGAAACAACAATTGAGTGAGGCTTATAATTTAGCTTTGTCAGCAACATTAAAATGCCAGATTGAAGTGAATGGAATCAGAACGGCTTGGTGCCAGCAGCATGATAATAACACATACCAGCCGGTTAAAGCACGGAGTTATGAACTGCCTTCAATAACGTCACGAGAAAGTACTGATATTGTACTTTTTCTAATGAGGATAAATAATCCGGGTGATTCAGTGGTATTGGCTGTTGAAAATGCAGTAAGATGGCTGGAAAAATCCAAAATTTCCGGTTATAATTATGCAAGAGTGAAAATTCCTGAAGTAAAATATCATGAGACAAGAGTAGATTACGACCAGGTGTTTGTCCCCGATTCAACTGCAAAACCTGTTTGGGCAAGATATTATAATATTGAAACCAATACTCCGTTTTTATGTAAACGTGATGGCGTTGTGGTATATACACTGAGTGAGATTAGCTTTGAACGGAGAGTTGGCTATGCCTGGTATGGATATTGGCCCGAAGCTGTTTATAGAGAGTACTCAAAATGGAAGGAAAAAACTAAATAAAAAAGTATATTTAATGTGAGCAGCTTTAATTATAATTATTTCAAAAAGTAGGAGTTTCTTTATCCGGTACTTAAAAATGATAATGAATTACAATTATTAATAAAATAACTAATTAATAAAGATATGAAATACATAATCTCAAAAATTCCTGTAATATTTCTTATTGTTATTTTTTCTACTTCAAATAGCTTTTCATGCACAACATTTTGTATTAAAAAGGAAAACAATATGATTTTTGGTAGAAATTTTGATTTCAGCACCGGTTATGGCCATGTGATCATAAATAAAAGAAATGTATTAAAGAAAGCAATGGTCCGACAGGATGAAAAGCAGATGCAGTGGATATCTAAGTTCGGAAATATCACATTCAATCAGGCAGGCAGGGAACTCCCGTATGGTGGTATTAATGAGGCCGGACTTGTTATAGAACAAATGTGGCTTGATGGTACTCAATACCCTGAAATAGACGACAGATTCGGATTAACGGAGTTACAATGGATACAATATCAACTTGATAACTCAGAAAGCGTTGATGATGTGATTGCAAGTGATTCTATTGTTAGAGTATCAGTAAATTCAATTGCACCGCTGCATTTTCTTGTTTGTGATAAAAACGGTAGCATTGCAACTATTGAATATATAGGTGGTAAAATGAAATGCCATAAAGATGATTCTTTACCTTATAGCGTGCTTGCTAATCATTCTTACCGGGAATCTATTGACTATACAAGGATATTCCATGATTTCGGGGGAAAGGATACTTTAGCAAACACAACCGGTTCGCTTGACAGATTTGCAATAGCTGCCAGTATGATTAATAAAATTGATAATCAGGAAAATCTTATAGATTATTCATTTGATATATTAAAAGCTGTTAATCAGAAAGGAGCAACTCACTGGAGCATTGTTTATGATGTTACTAATATGAAAGTTTACTACAGGACATTAAAAAATCAATCCTTCAGATCATTTGATTTAAAGGATTTTGATTTTTCATGTAAATCTCCTGATTTATACCTTGATATCGAAGAGAGCATGAATAATAATAAGCTGGAATTTAAGCTTTATTCATATGAATCAAATAGAAAACTTATTGAAGATGTATGCAATAATGTGCAGTTTCTTGAATCTATGCCTGCTGAAGCAAGAGATAGAATGGCAGGTTATCCTGAAACTACGGAATGTAAAGAAGAATAATCCGGGCTGAGATTCCAGTTGCGAATAATAAATTTGTTAAGTAAGAGTCTGCTAAAGCAATCCTTTCTTTCTTAAGTAAGGTTCAATAGAAGGCTCAGCTCCCTTAAAACTTTTATACAGATTCATGGGTTTATCGGAGCCTCCTTTTTCCAGGATATTTGTTCTGAAGGATTGTGCAGTACTCTTATCGAAAATACCATTTTCCTTAAACGATTCATAAGCATCTGAGTCCAGCAATTCTGCCCAAACATAACTGTAATAACCTGCAGAGTATGCCCATGTAAAAACATGACTGAAATAGGTGGTTCTGTATCTTACTATTATTTCAGGTATCAATCCTATTTTTTCCATTGATTGTCTTTCAAATTCATTTACATCAATACTGGAGGTGTCAGCTAAAGTATGCCAGTCCATATCAAGAAAAGATGCTGAAATGTATTCAACAATTTCAAATCCCTTGTTAAAATAAGCGCTGTTTATAATTTTATTTACTAATTCCTGTGGAATAATCTCACCCGTTTTATAATGCTTTGCAAAAAGTTTCAGCACTTCAGGTTCAGGTACAAAATTTTCCATGATCTGGGAAGGGAGTTCAACAAAATCTCTTTGTACTGATGTACCCGAAAGTCCATAATATTCACATTGAGACAGCAATCCGTGAAGAGCATGTCCAAATTCATGGAAAAAAGTCAATACTTCTTCATAGCTTAAGAGGGAAGGTTTTTCATCAGTTGGTTTAGTAAAATTACAAACTATTGAAATGATCGGCGGAATTCTTTCACCATCGACCTTTTTCTCTTTCCTGTAAACGGTCATCCAGGCTCCGCCTCTTTTAGAGGCTCTGGGAAAGAAATCTGTATACAATATTCCCACATGCGAGCCGTCTTCTTCCAGTACTTCAAATGCTGTAACATCCTCATGATAAACCGGTATTCCCGGTATCTCCACAAACTGCAAACCGTATAATATTTGTGCAAGCTTAAAAATACCATCACGTACATTCTCCAGTTTGAAATATGGCCTTAACGCCTCTTCATCCAAATCATACTTTTCTTTTCTTAGTTTTTCCGAATAATACCACCAGTCCCATGGCTTAAGTTCAAATTTACCGCCTTCATTATTTATCATTTCCTGCAAATTTTTTGCCTCCTTTTTAGCAACTATTAATGCTTTTTCCATTATTTTATTTAGCAGTGCATAGACATTTTCCGGATTTTCAGCCATATTTCGTTCCAAAACATAAGACGCGTGATCTTTATAACCTAGTAACCTGGCTTTTTTATAACGCAGCTTTATTATTTTTGAGATGATCTCTTTATTATCATATTCATCATTTTTGTCAGCTTTGTTGATATAGGCTTTAAAAATCTTTTCTCTTAAATCGCGCATTTCTGAATATTGAAGGAAGGGTATCATACTTGATTTTTGTATAGTGAATACCCATTTACCATCCAGGTCTGATTCTTTTGCAGTTTCTGATGCAGCTTTTATAACATCTTCCGGTAATCCTGCCAGATTTTCATCATTTTCAATGATCAGCTTAAATTTATTTGTTTCGGCAAGAACATTATCACCAAAGCTAAGGGTTAACACAGATAATTCTTCATTAATTTGACGCAGCGTTTCTTTATCTGAATCATTCAGGTTAGCACCGCCTCTTACAAAACTTTTATATGTTTCTTCGAGCAATGTGCTTTGCTCTGTATTAAGATTTAGATTTTTCCTGTTATTATAAACTTTATTTGTCCGGTCAAACAACTTTGCATTTAACAGAATATTGTCACTATGGTTTGAGATTAATGGAGCTATCTTCTTTGCCAGGTTTTGCATTTCCTCATTTGTATTGGCTGAAAGTAGGTTATTAAATATAAGATCTACTTTATTTAATAAATTTCCACTCAGATCAAGAGCTTCAACAGTATTTGCGAAAGTTGGCTCTTCCTGATTATTTACTATTTCATCAATTTCTTTTTCCTGTTCTTTTATGGCAAATTCAATAGCAGGCAGATAATGAGCTAACTTGATTTTATCAAATGGAGGAACTTCAAACTGTGTGTTGAACTTCTGTACAAGCGGATTATTTTCCAAATTGTTATCTTTTTTTATTGTTTTGCATGATGACCAAAAAATAATACCTAAAATAACAATTAAAAGACTTAGATGTTTCATGATTTGAATTATTATATTAATAATGTCAGATTTAGTTTAAACGGATATGTAAATATATTTATTTTCTAAAACATGTCTGACTTATAATTGTTCAAAATCTCAGGTTACCGGCTTATTAATTGCTAAATATTAACATCTGATAACCAGGGTGATGGACAAGTTATAAGTTATTATTCAAATAATCCTTTGTCTCTAATCAACATAAGTATTGCTGAATGTGGAATAATAACATATTTATCATTATTGAATTCAATTTCCCATCCGCTTTTTTGCATATAAATAGCCAGGTCACCTTCCTTAGGCTGCAAAGGCACATATCTTACTTCATCACTTTTATTTTTCCATGGCTCATCAATTTCATTAACAGCAGGTATAGGATATCCCGGTCCGACCTTAAGCACAAAACCGCTGTAAATCTTTTCCTTCTCATGAATTCCGGGAGGTAAATATAATCCGGTTTTAGTTCTGTCATGCAGGGATTTGGGCTTGATTAAAACCCTGTCACCTACCAAAATGAATTTTTCTAAATTATATTCACCTATCTCAAG
>CBFCXR010000132.1:0-7305 GCA_965602045.1 uncultured Bacteroidales bacterium
TAGGGCTTTAAATGATAATCATTCATTAATTATTTATAGCCAAGTTTTATAACCAAATCTCTAAGATTATTGAACGATACTTCTGTACAGAGCGGAGGAAATTTTACTTTTGACGGAGGTGAAATATTTACTGCCATGGGAGTATGCTGGAGTACTTTATCTACACCTACAATTGCTGATAATACAACATGTGATGGTACCGGAACAGGTGTATTTACAAGCCAGGTTAATGGATTAAGCCTGGGAACCCATTATTACCTCAGGGCATATGCTACAAATGTTAATGGAACAACTTATGGAGGAGAGTTAGAATTTACTACTACTGCCACTTTTCCGACTGTTACTACTGCAACACCGGAAACAATAACAGACAGTTCTGCCACCAGCGGAGGGAATGTTACAAATGAAGGCGGCACGCCTGTGACAGCCAGGGGTGTTTGCTGGAGTACTTCTGCGGATCCGACAATTAATGATGATAGTACAAATAATGGCCAGGGAACAGGCGCATTCATAAGTGCTATAACCGGGCTAAGCCATCTGACTGAATATCATGTCAGGGCTTATGCAACAAATAGTGCAGGTACTGCTTACGGAGATGATGAGAAGACCTTTACAACAAAATATAAGACAGATACTCTTCTGGATATACGGGATAGCGCGGTGTATAATACTGTTATGATTGGCACTCAGTGGTGGATGGCAGAAAACTTACATTTCTATGTTGATTCCGGCACCTGGTATTATGGTGATGACAGTACAAATAATGTAGAATATGGCAGATTATACAACTGGAACACTGCAATGGCAGGTGCAGCCTCGAGCAGTAATAATCCGAGCGGAGTGCAGGGTATATGCCCGTCAGGATGGCACATACCAAGTGATGCTGAATGGACAGATTTGACAAATCAATTGGGAGGATTATCTGTTGCCGGCGGAACAATGAAAGAAGAAGGATTAGGTCATTGGTTTCCTGCTAATACCGGTGCGACCAATGAAAGCGGATTTACCGCTTTGCCGGCAGGAGAAAGATTATCAGCAGGTGGATTCCAGAATCAAACCAGCCAGGCTACATTCTGGTCAACGTCATTGGATACAGGGACGAATATGTGGATACGGAGACTTATTTATAACAGCGCTGTCGCCGACAACGGAAGTCAGGATAAAACTATGGGATTTTCAGTACGATGCCTAAAAGATTAACTATTGCTTAGCTATAAATGCAGCCTGTTTCTATAAATCATCCCCTGATTTACAGATATTATACATAACATTTATTGTTAAAGTAAAAACTTCCTGCTTTTAAGTTGAAAATATCCGCAGAATTTCATATATTATACATCTCAATCTAAAATAAAAACAAATGGCCTCAACTATAAATAATGATTATATTGAGATATTTAATGAAGAAAAAATCGCAGTAATTAAATTCAAACAAAAAATATTTGAGTTTATAATTGATCTTGATAAAAGCGATACTCTGCTTGATTTCATAAACAAAACCGAGTATGACAGAGAAATTAAAGCCATATTATTTATTAATGAACCTCATAGTATAGATGATGAGGAGTATGATAAATTTCTGAGTTCAATACTTACTGAAGAAAATTTATCAAGTGAAAGTGATTTCCCTGATTTTTGTGAGAAAAATATCAGGTTCAGAGAGATAAATATCTTAAATAAAATAGTTAAACATATTGCAAAATTTAATAAACTGTGTTTTGTTGGTATTACAGGAACTATTGTCACACCGTTTTTCGGAGCTTCACTTGCCGCTGATATCCGTTATGCAACAGAAAATTCAGTATTTTCACTTGCTCATAATAAATACGGGCTGCATCCGAGCGGGGGACTTCCATATTTCCTTGTTCAAAAACTCGGACATCAGAAAGCAATGGAAATTCAATTGTCTGAAAAAATAACCGCAATCGAAGCATTTGAACTGGGATTAGTAAACAAGTTATTTCCTGATAAAGATTTTTTAAATAACTGTATCAATGAAATAAAGAAATTTACCAAAATAAAAAGTTGTACCATAAGGAATACTAAAAGACTTACAAATTTTTCGCGAACCGCCCTAAATGAATATTTTGATTTCGAAGCAAGTTTATTGAATCTTTAGCTTCAGATATAATCTGTTATCTAAGCTCTGTGTTAGACTGCTCTTTTAAACCTTATTTATTTCCAGTTCTGTCAACAGATAATCTGATATTTCAACAAAGGCATATTTCCCGTACCATAACTGACCGGGATTTACTATTTTGACAACAAAGAATAAAAATTTATTTTTATACTCACTTGTTTTACTGCCCTGAACAAACCGGTAAGTGCACAAAATATGCATAATTGAAATATACAGCTTATGAATAATTATATATTCTATATTCTAATTGCAGTGTGTTTGGTTACACATGCTGCAAGGACAATTTATGAGATAGGAAAATTTAAAAAGAAAATAAAACCGAATAAGTTAAATTTTATTGCCATGCTGATAAATATGTTTGCTATGTGGGCTTCATGGTTTAGTTTATGTGAAACAGATATAATTAAAATAAATATTCCTGGTATGTTAAGGTATATTGGCCTGGCAGTATTTATAGCGGGCTTATTGTTGTTTTTTATAGCATTACTAACAATTAAAACGCTGGAGAATTATAAGGGTGATCTTATAACAAACGGCATATATTCAAGGATAAGTCATCCCATGTATCTGAGCTTTATATTATGGATGATTGGTTATTCCATATATCATCAGGCGTTGTTTTCCTTTTTATTCTCATTCATTTTAACAGCAAATGTCTTGTACTGGAAAAGGCTGGAGGAAAAGGAGCTTGTAAATAAATATGAGAATTATAAATCATATAGGAGAAGAACTTTTTTTTAATACCAAAGTAACAAAATTCCTCCTGAAGGACGATTCCTTTTAAAAGACATTATGCTATTTAAAATAAAAGTTATTAACTTTTGAAATAATTTTAAAATTCCACGTCATAATAAACAAACCATTAATTTAGTTATTATGAAGCTAGACGAAGTAATGTTAGGAAAAGAAAGAGAAAGTATGCCGGATATAGGATTTCGCATGATGTCCCTATGGTTCAGGCTATATTACTTTTTTAATCCGCAGGGTAAATATTTAAATAGTATAGGAATAAAACCCGGCAATGTTGTGATAGATTATGGCTGTGGCCCCGGGGGATACTTAGCATGGACTTCGGAAGCAGCGGGTACTCAAGGAAAGGTATATGCCGTTGATATTCATAAACTTGCAATAAAGTCAGTTGAGAGATTAATTAAAAGGAAGAAACTTAAGAATGTAATACCTGTTCTGGCGGATGGATATTCATGTAAAATCGAAGATAATACAGCTGACTTGATTTATGCCATTGATATGTTTCATATGGTAGAAGATGTGAAATCATTTCTTGATGAACTGTACAGAATTATAAAAATGGACGGGGTGTTAATTCTGGAAGATGGACATCAACCACGTGAATCCTCGAGGAAAAAAATTAACAGTTCCGGTAAATGGGTTATTACTAAAGAGAATAAAAGGTATATGAAATGTATCCCGATAAATTTTTAAATTACTGAAACAAAAACTATTGTGCCATGATAATTAAGAAATCAGACGAAGTCCCTTATGAAGATATGTCAGCTTTTAAGGGCGTTAAAAAGCAAATATTAATTGGTTCCAAAGACGGTTCTGATGAAATAGTCATGCGTTTATTCAGTGTTGAACCCGGGGGAAATACTCCGTATCACAGCCATGGTTTTCCCCACGTTATAAAGGTTGAAAAGGGTAAAGGTATTGTTATTGATAAAGATGGAAACGAACATAAGCTGGAGTGCAACCATGTTATATATGTTCAGGATGATGAAGTGCATGGATTTAAGAATCCGGGAAACGAGCCTTTTGATTTTATTTGTATTGTACCACCAAGAGGAGAGCAGTAAGTACTATAAAGGATCCACATTAACAACCACCTGAACGGATTTTAATTCCTGCCGGGAGAGCAAGTAGTTTATTGAATCGGTTATATGTTTCTTTGCCTGGGCAACTGATTTTTCTTTATCCAGTTTAAATAGTATGGTATTTAGATTAAGGTTTTGAATTTTACTGATTAACGGGGATTCAGGCCCCAATATTCCTTTGCCGAATTTTGCCTTTAAATCATTAGCAAGAAGAGATGAGGCATTATCTAATATTTGCTTATTCCTATGTTTAAGTGTGAACTCAATTAACCGGTAGAAAGGGGGATAATTAAAGCTTTTTCGCTCATTTAACTGATCCTTATACATTGATAGATAGTCATTTTTTTCCACATTTTGAATAATAATGTTTTTCGGATCTGATGTCTGAACAATTACTATTCCCCGTCCGTTTTTTCTTCCCGCTCTTCCACTAACCTGTGCCATTAACTGGTAACTTCTCTCATATGATCTGAAATCGGGGAAATTCAGCATATTATCGGCATTGAGTATTCCTACTACCCTTACATTATTAAAATCCAGCCCTTTTGTTACCATTTGTGTACCGACAAGAATATCAATTTTACCATTTTCAAAGTCAGAAATTATCCGTTCATAAGATTTTCTTGTCCTTGTGCTATCCAGGTCCATTCTTGCAACTTTTACTTCAGGAAAAAACAAGGATATTTCGTCTTCGATTTTCTCTGTTCCGAATCCTCTTGTCAATAGTGAATTGCTGCCGCAGGCATCGCAGGTTTTGGGTATTTTTGTTGAATAACCGCAGTAATGGCAATTTACTTTATTAATATGTTTATGATAAGTTAAGCTAACATCGCAATGTTTACAATAAGGAATCCATCCGCAGGTATCGCATTCAATATAAGGGGAGAAGCCTCTCCTGTTCTGGAAGAGTATAACCTGCTCTTTATTACCAAGTGCTTCGGATATATGATTTAGCAGGTCCGGTGAAAAGAAAGATTTCATTTTCTTTTTACGGCGGGCTTCCCGCACATCAATGATTATTATTTCCGGCATTTCAAGTTCCAGATAACGGGTATTAAGTTCCACTAATCCGAATTTTTTTGTTTGTGCATTGAAGTAAGATTCGATTGACGGAGTTGCAGTTCCCATCAAAACTTTTGCCCTGTGAAATTTAGAAAGCATTATTGCAGTGTCTCTGGCATGGTATCTTGGAGCAGGGTCAAATTGTTTATATGTATTTTCATGCTCTTCATCTATTATTATTAATCCCAGGTTGTCAAAAGGTAAAAACAATGATGAGCGGGCACCTAATATTATTCGTAATTGTTGCTGCCCCGGTTTTATTTCACCGAGAATGTTTTTCCAAATCTCAATCCTTTCATTATCACTAAATTTTGAGTGATAAACACCAACTTTATCTCCAAAAACGTTTTTTAATCTGTTTATAATTTGTGCTGTAAGTGCAATTTCAGGTAAGAGATATAAAACCTGTTTGCCTTTTTTAATATACTCATTTATCAGGTGGATATAAATTTCAGTTTTACCACTTGAGGTAACACCATGAAATAAAACAACATCTTTATTCAATATTTCGCTTTTTATCTGACTTAACGCGCCTTTTTGCGGGGTGTTAAGATCAACCGGTTCTCTGGAAGCCTGCTGTTTTGAAATAAGTCTGCCTACTTCCTTATCATAAAGTTCAAGAATACCTTTTTTTACCAATGAATTTATTATGGAATTTGTAGAATTGGTTCTTCTAATTAGTAATGATTTCTCTACTTCTTTAGGAGAGGATTTTTTATATAATTCAGATAAACTCAGATAGCCTATCATCATCTCGAGCTGCCTGGGTGCTTTTTCTAATCTGTTAAGGTTCCTGTTTAATTCCTCTTCATTATTTATTTTGGCATTTAGTCTCACATATGTTTGTATCTTAGGCTTATATCCTTCTTTTAGCCTTTCTTCAACATAGATTACTTTCTTATCAAGCATTGATTTTAATATTGACATCACATTTGTTTTATCAGTAAGTGATTCAATTTCCCTGATGCTTAATAAATTTTCCTTTTCAAGAACGCTAAGGATAAGCATTTCGGTTTCATTCAGATCAATGTTTTCAGGATAATCTGTAACCGGGAAAACTTTTGTTTCACTTTCCAGTTTAAATCCCGATGGCATAGCAGCTTTATAAACTTCTCCGGGGCTGCACATGTAGTAATCTGAAATCCATTCCCATAATTTTAACTGAATTTCATTTACCAGAGGATTAACGTCTATTATTGAAAGAATGTCCTTAACATTATAACCGGCAGGTTTATTATTATGTATTCTTCTTATAAGTGCAGTGTATATTTTTCGTTTTCCAAACTGAACAGTAACTCTTATGCCAGGCCTGACGCTCTCCGCCTGGATTTTATTTATTTTATAGGTAAACAAATTTGGTATTGGTAAAGGCAGGATAACATCTATATAATAAGGAATGTTGCTCATCAATACCAGGATTAGAGAAGTTTGGTAAAACTAAATTTATAAATTCATAAAATTAGATTTCTAAAAGTAACAAGATTCCTAATGTGGGACAAATAGTTTATGTTTAAAAGTATCAAGATACTGATACTAGCTTAAGTTTGTAACTTAAGCTAGTAAATAAAATGAAGTTTTAAACTTCATTCAATAAATTTTATTTCCATAATTCCTTTATCCCCACAATAATCAATAGCACTACTGTACTTGTATGCATATGATTCAAATACTATTCCGGCTCTAACAGGATTATTATGAACATAATCTAATCTTTGATCAATCATATTATTATCTGATAGTTCAATTGGTCTGTTATCCTGTTGCCATACCTGATATCTTTCGTTATTGCTGTTCCTTTTCCCTGATGAGGAAAATAACCATAAAATCCATTTTTTCCTGCTCTCTCGATCGTTATTCTCGATTTCACTAATAAGTTTTTTACTTGTGTATTTTTTTAAATCTCTAAGAATATCTGATAACTTATATCCTTCTTTAGCTGAAATAATTAAATGAATATGATTAGACATTATTACATATGCATATACAATAAGACCTTTATTATTCTGGCAATATTCCATGCTTTCAATTACAATATCTTTGTACTCTGGCCTTGTTAGGACATCTATCCATTGGACTGTAGCAAAAGTTACAAAATGAAGTGACTGGTCGCTTAATATTTTATATTTAGATGACATTAGTATGGTTTGTTCGAAAGTTACAAACTTTCCTATATTATTGGGCTTAAGTTGCAAACTTAAGCCAGTGAATGGATAATGTAAGCCAGTGAATGGATAATGTAAGCCAGTGAATGGATAATGTAAGCCAGTGAAT
>CBFCXR010000133.1:0-7288 GCA_965602045.1 uncultured Bacteroidales bacterium
TTTCATTTGCCGGTCCGGAGGGGCTCGAACCCTCGACCCCATGATTAAGAGTCACGTGCTCTGCCAACTGAGCTACGGACCGGTACTATCAAATGCAGGATTTTAGATAAAAATCTATTTATATATTATTATGAGGATGTTTATTTAAGGATTAGCCGTTTTATATATGTATTATTATCCTGTTTCACTCGTATAAAATATATGCCTCCATTTAGTCCGCTTAAATCAATTTTGTTCTTTTGCTTATTTACTTCTATACTTATTAATGTTTCTCCAAGAACATTGATAATTTGCAGGTTTCGGTTTATGCCCTTTACAGGAAATTCAATGTACACCTTATTGTCAGCAGGTATAGGATAAACCTTTAAATTATTTATATCTCCATTTGATATAGTCTCAAGTCCGGTATATAGTTCGTCCGGTATATCGGCTCCTTCGTCTGGAGCATAAGCTCCGCTGGCATCCCAAATTATCCAGTCAAAAATACCTGACACTGCTGTTTCATCACTTCCATCACCCATTTTAAACCAGTTATCACTCGTGGACCTGGTGGAAGCGCCTGATAGTATCGGATCCGTTTCTTCATCCAGATAAACTGTAAACGTGTCTCCATTCATTGTTACTCTGTATATATGCCATTCAGTCAAGTCAGTCAGTTCAGCATAAGCTTCATCTACATTAGCCAGGAAAAGGCTGTCATCATATGTGATCCGCAGTATAGACCCATATTCCATGTTCCTGATATCAATTTCCGCAAGTCTCTTAGAGAGGCAATCATCAATTCCCTTAATCCTTGCTACAAGAGTAGACACTGTAGTTCCTGATACATCCCAATCCATGCGATATGTTGTAGATACTTCAACATTTCCTTCAGCATACATATCATATTTCCAGAGTTTGTTATCCTTAATTTCAGGATCATCAATAATTACTGAAAAGTTTAACGTGCCTGGCGGATTATTATCTCCTGCCATAAAACCTACATCTTCTGGTAAGATACTGCAATCCCAGACAGTCCATTCCTGTGTATCAGCATTTAAATAAAACAGGAAAACGCCAACAAACAATATACTTGCAAGTTTTAATCTTGAGTAAATTGTCCTCATAATTTATAGGCTTTATTTAATAAAATTATGATGCATGAAATAAACTTTCAAGTTAAATATTTTTGCTTTAATAATCTCTCTTCTCAAATTTTTCCCTGTTTTTATCCTCGATTCTGTTTACAATGACATAAAGAAGCAAAATGGCAATAATTACACCGATAAGCATATATATTCCAACAACTAGCATAATATTCAGAATCTATAATATATATTTAATAAATTACAATCCGCAAAATCAATGTCCTGTTTTCTACTTCAATTTTACAGCAGTACCATAGGCAAGTATTTCAGAAGCACCGGCCATTACGGCTGAAGTCATAAATCTTACATTCAATATTGCATCAGCTCCCAGCTTTTGGCCGTCTGTTTTCATTCTCTCCAAAGCTTGTTCTCTGGCGTCTGCCATAAGTTTTGTGTATTCTGAAATTTCACCTCCCACAATGTTTTTAAGTCCGGCAAAAATATCTCTTCCAATATTTCTTGCCCTTACAGTGCTTCCTCTGGCTAATCCCAGGGTTTCAGTAATTTCTCTGCCCGGAATATTGTCCGTTGATACAATAATCATAATAATATTAATTTAGGTTAGTATTTATCAAGTATAAAATTATAACAATATTGGAATACTAACAAATATCAAATATCTGAAATAATAAAAACAAAATAGAAAATAATTGATTATTTATTTTAGTTTGATTTTCTTATTAGCTATAACCGATATTGTTTGTTAGTTTATAACTAAATTCTTTTTTAATGAAGTTGAATTTACTACTGATTTATTACTAAATTTGAATATAATTTCTATAAATTTCATTAACTGCATCTCCATAATATGTTCAGACATTTAAATATCCTGCTTTTTGTAATAATTCAATTATTTGTTTTTATATCATGCAATCCACAAAACAATAAAAAACAACAAATGCAAAATTCATATAAAGAACTAAATAATCGTGAGCCTGTTGTTGCAGGTCAATTTTACCCGGGACGCTCAGATGAGCTAAGTGCTGAGCTTATAAAGCTTTTTTCTGAAGCAGAGGAGAAAAAAAGTAAAGAGGAAATATTGGCAATAATTTCACCGCACGCAGGATACGTATTTTCAGGTTCAGTTGCTGCCTCAAGTTTTAATCAGATTAATCCCAAAAAGAAATATAAAACTGTATTTGTTATCGGTTCAAGCCACAGAACTTCATTTGATGGAGCTTCAATATATAATAAGGGTAATTACAAAACACCTTTGGGTATGGTTGAAGTAGATTTAAAGATTGCTAATAATCTTATTAATAAATATGACGTTTTCAAATACAACGCTGGCGCGCATGAATATGAACATAGTATTGAGGTTCAGCTACCCTTTCTGCAACATATTATAGAAACTGAATTTAAAATAGTGCCAATTGTTGTAGCCACTCAATCTCCTGAAACATGTAAACAGATTTCAAAAGCGCTGGCACCTTATTTTAATGCGGACAATCTGTTTATCATAAGCACGGATTTTTCACATTATCCATCATACGAAGAGGCCTGTAAAGTTGATAAATATACTGCGGATGCAATAATATCAAACAACCCGGATAATCTTCTTTCCACACTTAAAAAGAATTCTCAGTTGAAAATTTCAAACCTTGCTACAAGCTTATGTGGCTGGACATCAGTGCTGGTATTAATGAATATAACAGAAGATATTGCTGATATAAAGTATTTTCCCGTTGAATACAAAAACTCAGGCGATGCCCCCTACTATGGAGATAAATCAAGAGTAGTTGGCTATTACTCTATTGCAGTAGCTAAAGAAGCAGAAACTACACTTCCTGAAAATACTATGAAAAGCAAAAATCCAAAAAAAAAAGATTTTGAATTAACAAAAAAAGATAAAAAGACATTACTTGATATTGCACGAAATACAATTGAAGAGTATGTTACTCAAAAAAATATTCCCGCTATAAATACTAAAGATTTTTCACAAAACATATTAATTAATACAGGAGCATTTGTTACTCTTCATAAAAATGGGAAATTACGTGGTTGTATAGGAAGGTTTGAGCCTGATATTGAATTATATAAGGTGGTTCAGAACATGTCAGTGTCGGCTGCTACAAGAGATTACAGATTTGGTCCTGTAAAACCTGATGAACTTAAAAAAATAGATATTGAAATTTCAGTGCTCACACCATTAAAAAAGATCAATTCTATAGATGAAATTGAATTGGGTAAACATGGTATTTATATTAAAAAGGATTATAAGTCGGGTACTTTCTTACCACAAGTTGCCACCCAAACCGGTTGGACACTGGAAGAATTTCTTGGCCATTGCTCAGACGATAAGGCAGGTATTGGCTGGAACGGCTGGAAAGATGCAGAACTGTATATTTATGAAGCACTTATTTTTTCCGAGCATGAAATGAACCAATGATTCAGTTTGTAAAATTCTTTTAATTATATGAATTCCCCATACCTTATACTTCCCATTGGCATTCTGTCATTAATATTGTACCTGTTAACTTTAATACTTTCCAGACTTTCTGTAATAAGACTTGCTACTCACAGAAAAATCTGGAATATACTATTATTAATAACTTTCATTGTTACAGCCTTACTCGGACTTATACTTGCTATTCAGGTAAATTACAAGATTAAAATCCCGTTTATTAAACAACTGCTTACATTACATGTCGATTTCGGAATAGGAATGACTATGATAGCAGTATTCCATTTTTTATGGCACTGGAAATATTATGTTGCTCTCCTTAAAAGCAAATCTGTAAAAAAATCTGAGAGTAAAAAGCAGCTAAGTCAGACAGATGAAATAACAGAGGACATGGAAAAACCTGTTAGAATTAAGCTAAGTGCTTTATTACCATTAATAGTCCTGGGATTCTCGGCAATATTGTCTCAAATTATTTTGTTGAGAGAGTTTCTTATTATTTATAATGGTAATGAACTGATTTGCGGCTTGATACTTGCAAACTGGATGATTTTAACAGGAACAGGGGCCTATCTCGGTAAGATTACTAAAAATATAGGCTACTCAAAAAATTTCATTTTTTATGCGTTAATATTACTCGGATTAATCCCACCGGTTAGCATTTTTCTTTTAAATAATCTAAAGAATATAATTTTTGAACCGGGAATTTCAATAGGCCTTTTTCAAATTTTGTTCAGTTCATTCGTTCTGCTTCTTCCCTTTTGCATTCTATCGGGCTATCTTTTTACCTATCTGGCAACAAAATTATCTACAGAATTAAAAGCCAACCTCATTGAAAAGGCTTATGCTTTTGAATCTATTGGCAGTATTATTGGCGGGGGGATTTTTAGCTTTCTCTTGGTGTATTTCCTCACTACCTACCAGGTATTGGGAATTCTGCTTTTTATAAATATTGTTGTTGTCCTTGCGTTAGCTGTTAAAACCAGACTTAATGCATATAAAGTTCTTTTATTGATTGTATCTCTTTCATTTATAGTATTAGTATTTGCATCAGATTTTGATTCATTTTCAAAAAAGGCTTTATTCAAAAATCAGGATTTAATTTTTCTTAAAGATACACCGTATGGAAATCTGTCAATAACAAAAACAGGAGATCAGAAAAACTTTTATGAAAATAATGTGCTGCTATTTACAACACACAATGTAATAGAAAATGAAGAGGCCGTACATTATGCTATGGTGCAACATCCGGATCCAAAAAATGTGTTATTAATCTCCGGAGGAATTTCAGGAATAACAGATGAAATATTAAAATATGATGTTTCAAAAATCGACTATGTTGAACTTAATCCATGGATTTTCAAACTTGGGAAAAAGTATACAAAATCGTTGGAAGATAAAAGAATAAATACGATTGAAAAGGATGCCCGCCTGTTTCTTAAAAAGACATCTGACAAATATGACATTGTACTGATTAATCTACCCGAACCATCAACTGCACAAATAAACAGATTTTATACAATTGAATTCTTAAAAGAGCTGAAAAAAAGACTTAATAATAATGCAATAATCTCTCTTAGTCTTCCATCCACTGTGAACTATATAAGCAAAGAAGCATTAATGGTAAACTCTGTAATTTATAATACATTAAAAAAAGCTTTTAAGAAAGTATTAATCATACCAGGAGAAAAAAATTTCTTCATTATTTCTGACAGCAGTCTTGATTTGAATATAGTAAAATTGATTGAGGATAAAGGTATAGACAATTTGTATGTTAACCAGTATTATCTGGACGATGAATTATTGAAACAAAGAAGCAACTATATTTTATCAAATATCAGTCATGATGTAAATATTAATAAAGACTTCAGGCCTGTATCATATTTTAATCAGCTTGTATACTGGATAAGCCAGTTCAATATTGATATAAAGATTGTATTTATAATAGCTCTGATTGTCTTATCAGGATTGATAGTATTTTTAACTAAACTTAAACCTGTTAATCTGGGTCTGTTCACAGCAGGATTTACAGCTTCCTCTATAGAAGTAATACTGATAATTGCATTCCAGATAATTTATGGATATGTCTATCAAACATTGGGTATAATAATAACAATATTTATGGCGGGCCTATCACTAGGCGCTTTATCAAGAAATAAAATATATCCGCAGCCTAAACCTAATCATTACATTATTTTACAGTTTTCCATGGCGGTATATTCAGTTATTTTACCCTTTATAGTAATATTTGCAGATTCATTGTCAACGATATCTAACCTTGTACATATCATTTTCTTTTTACTTACTATTATTGTGTCATTTATTGTAGGACTAATGTTTTCAGTAGCTACACATCTGCAAAAAGATGATATATCAACTATTACAGCTAAAGTATACAGTGTTGATCTCATTGGATCAGCTCTGGGTGCATTGATTGTTTCAGTTATATTAATACCGCTAGCCGGAATTATTTATACCTGTATAATTTTGGGATCTTTAAATTTGCTATCCGCATTATTCACACTATCAAAAAAAAGATCAATTATCTGACTTATATCAATTATTTAAGATTTTAATATCACAGGAGTAAGTTATATGATAACCTGCAACAAAGAAGAGGATTGTTTTATATCTGGCCCTCGGGATACTATCCCAGGCATGTCTGGACCTTGGGATACTATCCTATGCATGTCTGGCCCTCGGGATACTATCCTATGCATGTTTGGACCTTGGGATACTATCCTATGCATGTCTGGACCTTGGGATACTATCCCATGCATGTCTGGCCCTTGGGATACTATCCCAGGTATAACCTAAACTATATAAACTATGAAATTATTTGTTTATTCCCCGATTAAAAAGGTATATTTTATATTAATTTGCCTTTTATTTTGTTTTATGCAAAATAGTTTTTCTATGGATAATTTTGAAAAAGATACTATTAATACTTCTGACGGAGATCTTATAATTACGTTTATTGGCCATGGAACATTGATGTTTGAATATAAAAATTTAATTATCCATGTGGATCCTACAATGGGAGAAGCTGATTATTCAAAGTTACCCATTGGATCCCTTATCCTTGTTACTCATCAGCATGGTGATCATTTTGATGTTAATGCGTTACAACATATTATGAAAGATGGGACAATACTATTTTTAACAGAAAAGTGTGCTGAGAATGCTGAGGACCTGGCTATTACAAAAGTTTTAAAAAACGGTGATATTACTAAGGCTTATGATATAACTATTGAGGCAATACCTGCTTATAACATAAAACATTTACGTAAGAATGGAAAACCATACCATCCTAAAGGTGAAGGTAACGGATATATAATGATGTTTGGAGACAAGAAAGTATATATTGCAGGTGATACGGAAAATATTCCCGAAATGAAAGCACTTAAGGATATTGATATAGCTTTTTTACCTATGAACCTGCCTTATACAATGACTCCGGAAATGGTGGCTGACGCTGCAAAAGCATTCAGGCCAAAAATACTGTATCCATATCACTTTGGCAGTACAAATACAATGGAATTAGTCAATCTTTTAAAAAATGAAAATAATATAGAAGTACGGATAAGGGATATGAATTAACAATGTAATATGTTTACTCAATATTATCTAATGGTATGTAACCCGATTAATTCTTAAATATAATCTAAGATTTAATCATAACCAGTAGCATTTTAAACTTCTCTATTGCCTCAACAGCGTGGGGTATATTTGCAGGCATGATTATCAATTCCCCTTTTTG
>CBFCXR010000134.1:0-7268 GCA_965602045.1 uncultured Bacteroidales bacterium
TACCTTTACACCGAAAAGACTGAATAATTTATATGATGAAATATATCCTGATATTATTCTGTGCAATAACAAAATCATTCTTTTTTTGTGCTTACAGTCAGTCAGCAGTTAACATTTCAGGTAATAACTCATATATCTCCATTGAGAACACCCCGGAAATAAACCTGTCAGAGTTTACCATTGAATGCTGGTTTATGATGAAAGACACAGGAATGTCCGTTTTAACCGGCGTTCACGGTATAGATGCTATTCCATTAATTACAAAAGGAATTGAAGAAGATATAAGTGGGGCTAATATGAACTATTTTCTGGGTATAAGAAAAAAAGACAGTGTTTTAGTCGCTGACTTTGAAGAATCCATTACAAATTATCACAAGGGAAAGAATCATCCTGTAACCGGTTTCACCACTATTAAGGGAAATGTATGGTATCATGCAGCGTTATCCTATGATGGAATGTTTTTACAACTATACCTGGACGGCTCTCTTGAAAGTGCTGTTGAAATAAACCGGCTGCCTATGAACCAGGGTAATATTGATGCGGTTATTGGCAGTGTTCTCTTGTCAGGAGGCGCTTCAGAAGGATATTTCCATGGAACGGTAGATGAAGTTAGAATATGGGATCATGCACGGTCACTGCAGGAAATTCAGAATAATATAAATAAAGATATTTTGTCAGTGCTGCCGGGTCTTGTTTTGCGCTTAGGATTAAACGAGGGCTCAGGTGATGAAACTTCATATACCGGAATGCCCGGACTGAACATAGATATTGTTGGTAGTGACTGGGACTGGGTTGCAGGGACCTCTTTTGAAAACATAAATCCCCCTGCCAGCAACGATTCCTCTTACCTTAAAATAGGTCTGATTTCTGATCCGCAATATTGCGATTGCCCGCCTTCAGGTACAAGGTTCTACAGGGAATCAATGTGGAAATTACCTGCTGCGGTTGATACTTTTAACAAGTATGATGTTGATTTTGTAATGACCCTGGGAGATTTTATTGACATAGACTATGAAAGCTTTGATTCAATACTTCCATTATATAATAATCTGAACATGCCGGATTACAAGCTACTGGGGAACCATGAATTTGAAATTGCTGACAGTCTCAAAGATACGGTAATACATTTGTTAAATATGCCGGATTATTATTACGATTTTGATTACAATAACTGGCGTTTTATTGTTCTTGACGGAACAGAACTGGCTGAATATGACAGTATTTTACATATGGATCTAAGAGAAGAAGGTGACAGCTTGTGGCAAAGCATTCAGGGGGAGATTAATGACAGGCCCTGGAACGGTGGAATAGGGAGAACACAAAGGAACTGGCTGGAAAACAAAATTACGGACGCCATGAATAATTACGAAAAAGTAATCCTGTTTTGCCATTTCCCGTTATACCCCACGCATTATCTGAACCTGTGGAACAGGTTTCAGATTATTGATATTGTTGAAAAGTACGATAATGTTATTGCATACATAAACGGGCATAATCATGATGGCAATTATGCACTTTTAAATAGTAAGCACTATATTACTCAAAAAGCAATGGTTGAGACGTACGATACCAGTTCTTTTTCGATACTGAGCTTTTACAATAACAAGCTCGTTTTTAACAGTTTTGGTTTAATGAATGACCAAATCCTGACCTTTAAGAACAAAGACAAAAAGCCATATGATATTCTGCTTTCAAACAATATCTTAACCTATAACCTTGATTCGGGAAGTTATATAGGCTGCTTTTCAACTATCGACAGCAGCAGTTCTGCAGGTTATTCATACGGACTGATTGATGCTGTTGATTTTGAACATAATGCGCTGTTTCATGTTTCAGGTGATTCATTGTTTTTATCAACAAATCAGGATGTTTCAATGATTGAAAACATTAAAATTAAAGCGGCAAGTAAAAATTGTAATCTGGATACTATCTCAAAAAATTTTACAATATATTTTGATACAATTGCAGTGTCATCGAACAGCAAAATTCAGGATACTACACTTATTTTAGGCCAGCCCGATTTGATTGTTAACCTGGATTCGGTATTTACTGATAAATCGGAATATGGCTTGATATATAATGCAAATTCCGGCAATGAAAACAAGGCTGCTGTATTCACAGACAGTGAAAATTTAACTGTAGAACCTTTGTCAGGGGGCAAATCAACAATTATTGCAGTTGCAACTGACAGTTATACCGGCCAGTCAGCCACAGATACTTTTGATGTCACGATATTTGATCCTCTGAATCATTACCCTGTGGTTCAGAATCCTCCGGGTGATATGATTGTGCAGTTAGAAAACGATTCCCTGATTATTGATTTGGACACAGTATTTTATGATGAGGATAGTGATACCCTGATGTATGAAATAACATGCAGTAATGATACTACTGTTTATTACCTGCTCGAAAACTCAATATTAAGCCTTTTTCCTTTAAAAGCCGGGGTAGATTCTTTGAAAGTATCTGCCGATGATGACAGGGGAGGCATAAACAGCTTTGAATTTCCTGTAAAGGTAAATGGTTCTCCATATGCCTTAAATATACCCGGCGATATACTGATTCAACTTTATGATGATCCTTTAATTATTAACCTTGATACCATATTTAGTGATCCTGACAATGACAGTCTCAATTATAATGTTGATTCAATTACTTCAGCTATAATAACCACTGATATTACAGACTCAGAATTAAGTATTAATCAGGATGCCTCAGGATCAGTAATAATTTATATTTCTGCTAAAGATGCCTTTGGAGGTATTGCATACTGCGAATTTAATCTTACAATAAATTCATCGCCACAAGTTCATAGCCAAATACCTGATTTGTCATTAATCCTGCTTGATACTACTTTTGTTTATATTGATTTGGATACTGTATTTTTTGATCCTGATGAAGACAGTCTTCAGTATGAAATAAATAACAGTAATTCAGACATATTGACAATAATTAAAACCGGATCGGGAATTACTCTTTCTCCGCTTAACCAGGGTGTTTCACTGGTTGAAATTCAGGCTGATGATCAAAGGGGAGGCTTTACTGCTGACAGTTTTAATGTTACTATTAATGAACCTTCAAATTTTATTGTTTATAACAAACAAAGCGGTACTGTTCTCACTTGCTACCCGAATCCATTTAATTATTCAACTGTTCTTGCATACGATCTTTATGAGAGTAGTTCAGTAGTAATTTCGATATATAATCAATATGGAGAATTTATAAAGAATCTTATATCCGGGCATCAGACTCCGGGATCTAAAAAAATACTCATTAATGCTAAAGATTTCTCACCCGGAATATACTTGTGTAAAATAGAAATAGACAACAATCTGGTTGAGACGAAAAAAATGGTTATTGTAAGATAATCTATATGCCAATTTTTATATTTTTTTAAATTACCTGGAATAACCTGGAGAATATACTTATCCTATAGTCATAAGTAATCTCAACATAAAATTATACTTTTAAATGCTTACCCCAGAGCAACATCAAGCAACATCATTGTTCCAAATCCAATCATCGCTCCAATTGTCGATAAGTCTGTTTCGTTTCCTGCTTGTGATTCAGGTATTAATTCTTCCACAACAACAAATATCATTGCACCTGCAGCAAATGAAAGGGCATAAGGAAGTAAAGGGGTTATTGTCAATACTAAATAGGCGCCAATAACTCCTGCTATAGGCTCAACAATACCTGATAATTGTCCGTAATTAAAAGCTTTTAATCTTGATAAACCTTCCCGTCTCAAAGGGATAGAAACTGCTGCCCCTTCCGGAAAATTCTGCAATCCAATTCCTATAGCAAGGGCAATAGCTCCCGCAATCATTCCTGTATCCGGATTGTTTGCCAACGCACCAAATGCAACGCCCACAGCTAATCCTTCAGGAATATTGTGAAGGGTGATTGCAAGTACAAGAAGTACACTTCTTTGCCAGGAGGTTTTTATTCCCTCGGCTTTGTCTATTGATAGACCCAAATGCAAATGAGGTAAAAGCTTATCTATAAATAATAAAAATGCTCCACCAGATAAAAATCCTATCAACGCTGGCATCCAAGGTAGTGTGTCATTTTTTTCCGCCATCTCTATCGCAGGTTTTAGAAGAGACCAGAAACTTGCAGCAATCATAACGCCTGCCGCAAAGCCAAGCATTGAGTTTAGAATTTTTTTGTTTATGGTTTTAAAGAAAAAAACCATAGATGCACCTAATGCAGTAACTGCCCATGTAAATAGAGTTGCAACGAGTGCCAACAACACAGGATTATAATCAAGCAGCCAATCTAATTTCATAGCTCTATTGTTATTTTTACTAAGATAAATTTAAATTGTTGAATGTTTTATAATTTTAAATCGTAAATCAAAAATTATTTAAGTTTATCTGCTTTTGCCCTCGCTTCCTTGATTACCCTGTCTGCTTTTGTATCAGCTTCTTTTTCAATTTTTCCGGCTTTTTCCTCACCTTCACTTTTTATCTTTTTAGCTGATACCTCTGCCGCCTTTTTGGCAATAGGATTTTTGGCTTCTTTGACAAGCAGATCAGCCTTATCTTTAGATTCTTTTCGAACAGTGTTTGCGGCTTTTTTTGCCTCTGACTTAATTTGAGCAGCTTTTATTTCAGCTTCCTTCATTATCTTTTCAGCCTGCTCACTTGCTTTAGCTTTAACTTCTTCTTTTTTCTCAACAACTTTTTCCCTGGCCTTTTCTTTTACAGCTTCCTTTATTTCCTCTGTGCTTCTCTTTATATTATCTTTTAAATTCAATGCGACCTCAGGATCAAGTATAGTACCACCTACTTTCACATCCATATTTATATTTTCAGATGGTGTCAGGTTCAGCCCCCGGGATGCAGCACTTGCATACAGGTTATTTATCGCTGCATCTGCACCTGAGCCGAGTTCTGCCCTTGGAACAATAATATTTATAACATAATTGATAGTCTTGTCAATACCCTGATCACCACCAATAATAAAGTTAGTTTTACTCATCTTCGTGTCAAACGGATCAATATAAATTCTTCCGTCTTTTATTTCAAAGTCAACCTCAAGGTCTTCAAGTATTAAATTGTCAAACTTATCTGTTTTTAATTCCTTGCCAATCTTAGTAAATATTCCTGAGTTTGATACCCCGATTTTTTGTGATGAAAAACTACCTTTTCCTGCTATAGAATTCATAACAGGATTCATTTGCTCATCAAGAAGACTGTTATATGTCATTGCCAATGATACCCTGCCTGTTGCATTTTTAGCAACCGGTGCAAGCTCTCCCAATACCTCAAATGCATCAAATGCGGAAGGTATGTCTATACCTGATGCCTGGATGCCAAAATTAACCATAGGCGCAGAGATATCCTGTGTATTATATTCCCCGTTCAATTTCATTGAGCCTTTAAGTAAATTCATTTTAAGATCATCAAGCAGAACTTTTCCATCTTTGATGATAATTATGCCTGATGCATTATCAATTTCCAGCTTATCATAATATATCTTGTTAAGCTTTGACAATAATTTAAAATCAACATTTGCAGGTACTTCAAAAACCGTAAGAGGTACTGTGTCTTCAGCAACTTCTGTTTCCTCTTCGTCTTCCCCGGTGCCAGTCATAAATTCGTTTAAATCAAGTACACCTGATGTGAAAACAAAGTCACCCTTAATTGTTTCATCTTTAAATAAATATGGTATAAAATCCTCTAATTTTCCTAAAAACTGCATATCACTTTTTCCAACTTTTGCATTAAAAGAGGCAACCTCAACATATTCAGGTGAAAAATTAAAAGCTGATTCAATAATTTTAACACCGGCAGGCAGATCAGGACTTTCAAACTCAAAATCACTGATGCTTATTTTACCGTCCGCTTTGAACTTCTCATATTCTTCATTTTCAATGTATGAAAGGTAGCCCGTCATATCAATATTTGAACTGATTTTGCCTTTAAGACTTATATCTTCCATAGGTACAACATCTGCCAGACTAGCCAAATCAATATTGCTTGTAAGGTTTCCCTTTACATAAAGATCACTTATGGGAGTACGGATATTCATTGTTAAATCCACAGGATTGCCTCCAAGTTCCACATGAAACCTGTTAATATCCACTTTTGATTTGTCATTGTCTATCCCGTCATAGACCAGATTGACATCAATGTTAATATTATCTGCTGATTTTGGTAAATCAGGGTATTTAAACATTGCATTCTCCACCAGTAAATCCAAACCTGCATTTGGAGTTGATGACTCATTCATCACTCCTTTTACATAACCGTTGAGCTTAAGAGCACCTGCTGTTTCCACACTTTCAAAATCTTTCATGTATATTGCAGGTACCAGCGAAAGAAGTGATTTAAAACCAACCTTATTGGTTTTAAATTTCATATCGACTTCTGTATTTTCTTCATCGGGCATGCCGACACTTCCATCAAATCCAAGAGACAAATCATTTAAGGCTATTTCATTTTCTTTAAGAATAAATATTGAATTCTTCAGGTCAGCATCAAGGTTAATATTAATATTCAATGTAGCATCTTTAATATATCTTATTTGTTCCATAACCACATTAACAGCTTCTGTCGATGATTGAATCGAAAGAGTCGTGAAATCCTGTGACAGATCACCCTTTAAAAGAAAATTAAAATTAGCGAGTGATGCCGACATTTCAGAACTTTCATCATTATATGAAATGTCAGCCTCTTTTATTTCAAATTTCTTAAGTTCAATATTTGCATTAAAGGACGATTCGGTAGTATCAATTTCTTCTTCTTCCTCATCGGTTTCCTTAACTATTTCCCAGTTGGCAGTTCCGTCTTCAAGCACCCTTGCTCTTATATCAGGCTTGTCTATTACAATTCCCTTAACTTTAATGTTATCCATTTTTATCGCACTGATGATATCAACTTTAACACTGAATTCTTTAAGTGTTAAAAGTGTATCACCTTCAAATTCACCCTTGCCGGCAACAGAAAGCTCCTTTAACGAAATACTTGCATTTGGGAAATTCTTTATAAAGGATAAACCCAAATCATCAAATTCAACCTTTGCTTCCAGGTTTTTATTAATTTGTTCCTTGGCAATTTCCATTATTTTCCCCTTAAACAGAATTGGAGTAATTATTAAGATTGCCAATAAAGCCAGTATAACTGTTAATAGAATTTTTATAAATTTTTTCATAATAATATTATTAAATGTTTATTATTTAAAATTAAAGAATTATCCTGAAAAGAATGTAATTTAAACCTGAAAATTACATTGGCAAGACAAAATCAATACAACATTTT
>CBFCXR010000135.1:0-7239 GCA_965602045.1 uncultured Bacteroidales bacterium
ATTAAAATAACTAATATCTCAAAGGTATACCGGAAGGTAAAAATTAATATCCCGGTCTGGTTAATAGTTGGAGCTATAATCTTTTCCGAAGTACTTAGTCTTGCAGCAGGTTTATATCCAGCCATCAAAGCTGCAAGAGTTGATCCTGTAAAAGCTTTAAGACATGATTGATATAAAAACAAATCCATCCTAAAATCCCTGAATATCAAGATTTGTAAGTCCAGCTTGTTTCGCCCACATTACTGCATCGAGATATTCTTTGTTTGTCAGTTTGCTCGATATTTCAGGGTATTTATGTGCCTTATATTCAGGTCTGTACTGCGACATGATATTTACGTAAGTATCCCTGGGCAGATTATCCGCAATCCATTCAATTACATTCCTTGTACCACTTACTCCGTTTGGCATAATTAAGTGGCGTATCATCAGCCCCCTGTACATAATTCCGTCTCTTTCCGGTTTTGCTACGCCAACCTGCCTGTGCATCTCCAATAATGCGGCTTTCGTTATTTCAGGATATTTCTGAGCCTTAGAGGAATATTTCATTGCCATGTCACTATTAAAATATTTAAAGTCCGGTAAATAAATATCAACAACATTATTAAAATATTTAAGGATATCCAAACGCTCCCAACCACAAGTATTATATACCAAAGGTAAATGCAAACCCTTACCGGCTGCAATATCTAAAGCTAGCATGATATGCGGAGAGTAATGTGTGGGAGTTACGACATTTATATTATGACAGCCTGTCTTTTGTAAATTAAGCATCATGTTTGCCAAATCTTTAATACTGCGGAGAGTTCCTCTGCCTCCAATGCTGATTTCCCAATTAATACAAAAAACACATTGTAACCCGCAATTAGTAAAAAAGATAGTACCTGAACCTCTTTTGCCTGAAAGAGGCCTTTCTTCACCAAAATGAGGATGGTATGAATAAATTTCCAGTCGGGATGAAGCGTTACAAAAACCTTCCTGACCTTCAAGCCTGTTTTTATTACATATTCTAGGACATAACCTGCAACGTTCCATCATAGTCCAAAGTTCCTCTCCCCTCCTTTTCAATTCACCGGTTTGATGCAATTTTATATATGACGGTTCAAAACCATTTTTGAATCTGCCTGTTTTTACAGCAGACAATTCATTTTCATTAATACTACCATTATTTCTTTGTATAAAGGATATTCTATTTTTTTTATTCTTTCTTGCATAAGTATAAAAAAAGAATGACAGGAAGATAGATATAAAAAACCACCCTATTGACTTAATAAAATATCTCCTTTTTATCTGTGCCATTAAAGTAATATTTTTATATATGTACCAAATATTCTCAATAATGAAAATCTATAATATAAATTTATTCTCTATTATGCATATTTTCTAACTTTTGAGTAAAAAAAAATCCCCGGACAATTGGCCGGGGATCTTTTACACATTGTTGATATATTGACTAATTACACGATAGAGCCATATTACAAAGTAGAGAACTTATTTTTAAGCCATATTTCAAAGCGTTATCAGATTTTAGTTCAAATTTTAGCTTCTCCTCATTAAAGACGAAATTTATAGCTGCTCCTGCTTCCGTTAATCCTTTGCAGTCGCCGACAATCAGATTGTTGTTACCATTTACCTTTTTTAAAATGCTGTAAATCTCAAAATCCTCGCTATTTGAAATATATAAGATATGACATTTCGTAATTTCTTCAATACTATTAAAGCACACAACTGAAATAGACTGGTTACCGACCTTCTTATTATCAGTAAAAGTTTTCAGTTCGTCATATATAGCGCAGTTGCCAAGGATTCCAATAACAAAATCATTTGACTTATAATTTTCCGGCCAATCCACATATCTGGTAAAATTGTATATATACATAGCCTGTATTTTGAAAATATTATTAGTAAATGAATTTACCGAAAAGCAGAAAATTATAATGATAATTAGTAATCTCTTCATAATGAAAATTTAAATTTCAAGATAATAAAAGATTTTTTAATGCCGATAACGGTTACGAGTTTATGAGAAATAATGTTTTCATTTTATTTGAATTTATGACGAACTAATTGAATTTATTGATAAAAATGTATGTTGAGCATCCCTGAAGCCAAATTTGCAATGCTACATTCTATTAATTAATTTTACAATTGAAATATTATGATTGTCCATATACTAAAAAAATTTAGTATTAGTTATAATTAAAGTTTATAATTGCTATATTGGTATAATAATTATTGTTAAAAATGACTGGAATGAAAAGACTTAGTCTGATTATCCTTATCCTTCTTGTGATTCCTAAAGTTGATCCGATACAGGCACAAAGTAAGAAAGCTGCTAAAGCATTTGCCACATTTGATGCAGGTGAATATTATGTAGCTATTGACCAGTTCAAGGATGCATATCAGAAAACAAATGATAAAAAAGAAAAGCTTAAGATCGCATACCATATAGCAGAATGCTATAGGTTAACGAATGCGTCTAAGCAATCTGAACAATGGTATAAAAAAGTTATAGCAAAAAATTATGAAACCCCCCTGGCAAAATTTTATTATGCTGAAGCTTTAAAAATGAATCAGAAATATGAAGAGGCAAAAATACAATATCAAGCATATAAAGAACTTGTACCGGAAGATTCCAGGGGAACAGATGGCATGCTTTCCTGTGATATGGCTTTGGAATGGATTGAATATCCTAACGGGTATATTGTGGAAGAAATGAAATTTTTCAATTCAAAGATGAGTGAATACAGCCCCTTTCATTCCAGGAATGATTATCAGCAGGTATTTTTTACTTCATCCAGGGAAGAAACAACGGGACAATCAGAACACGGAGGAACCGGCCAGGGTTTTAGCGATATATTTGTTTCAACAATGGATAGAAAAGGTAAGTGGAGTACTCCTTTACCATTAGAAGAACCCATAAATACGGAAGCTGAAGAGGGAACCCCTGTTTTTAACAGTGATTACTCAACTCTTTATTTTACAAGATGTAATATTAGCAAAAGAAAAGCTTTAGGATGTGAGATATTTTCAGCTCAAAGAAGTGGTGAAAAATGGACTAAAGTTCAGTCTCTTGAGTTAGCATCTGATAGTGTAACGGTTGCACATCCTGCAATTACAAATGATGAACTGACATTATATTTTGTATCTGACATGGATGGTAGTGTTAAGAATAGTGAAGGTAAAAACAGCAAAGATCTCTGGAGGGCAACCAGGACATCTCCATCAGCAGATTGGGGCAAACCTGAAAATTTAGGGACTCAGCTCAACACTGAAGGAGATGAGGTTTTTCCTTTTGTTCATGCTGACGGGACACTATATTTCTCATCTAACGGGCATATTGGAATGGGTGGATTAGATATCTTCAAAGCCAATACAAACAGTGCAGGAGAATGGGAAATTGAAAATATGCAGTATCCGATTAATTCATCAACAGATGATTTTGGAATTGTATTTGAAGCAGAAAGAGAGAGTGGATATTTAAGTTCCTCAAGGAAAGGAAAAACCAATGATGATATTTATTCATTCCTTCTTCCACCTTTAAAGTTTAGTATATCGGGAATTGTTAAAGATGAAAAAACTGATGAACCTATTGATGCTGCATTAATTAAATCAATTAGTAGTGATGGTATTACCTTAGAATCTAAATCCGGCAAGGATGGTTCTTTCAGGTTCATGCTAAAACCGGGAATCGATTATATTTTCATAGCCTCTAAGAAAGAGTATCTAAAAGGTAAAGAACGTGAAACTACTAAAGGACTTAATCAAAGTACTGAGTTTGAAACAGAAATTTACTTGTCACCTATTGATAAACCAATTGAAATTGAAAACATTTTCTTTGAATTAGATAAAGCTGAATTACGTCCTGAATCGATAGTTTCGTTGGATCAACTGGTGGAAATCCTTAATGACAATCCAAATATTACAATAGAATTAGGTTCACATACAGATGCCAGAGCAAGTGATGCATACAATATAGATCTTTCCAGAAGAAGAGCACAATCTGTTGTTAACCACCTGATCAGCAAAGACATACACAGAGACAGGTTAATTGCAAAAGGTTACGGAGAATCAATACCTAAAATAGTTGACAAAAAAGACAATGAAGCATATCCATTTCTTACTTTAAACACTAAATTAACCGAAGAATTTATTAATAATCTTGAAGACGAAGATCAACAGGAGATGGCACATTTTCTTAACCGGCGGACTGAATTTAAGGTTCTTAGAATAGACTATAAAGAAAAATAGTAGAACATAAATGCTTAGTTTATAGTAAGAAATATAATAACTATAATTTTCTTTCCTTTAGTAATTACAAATACCTGATTCCAACTTCAGTCAAATTTTATAAATTTGTTTGCTATTAGATACAATTTTGGGTAAACTAAAATGCCATGCTTGAAAGAATTTTCCATTTAAAGAAAAATCAGACAAACGTTAAGGTAGAAATTATCGCCGGACTAACGACATTTATGACAATGGCTTATATTTTAGCAGTCCATCCGGGAATCCTCAGCGAAACCGGAATGGATAAAGGTGGATTATTTACAGCAACTGCGTTATCTGCATGTGCAGCAACTCTGGTTATGGCATTCTGGGCTAAATTGCCATTTGCTCTAGCTCCCGGACTTGGTTTAAATGCGTTTTTTGCTTATACTGTTGTCCTGGGCATGGGTTATAGTTGGCAGATAGCATTAACGGCTGTACTATTCGAAGGAATTATTTTTATCTTTCTCACTTTATTTAATATAAGAGAGGCTATTATTAACAGTATCCCATTAAATTTAAAGCATGCAATTTCTGCGGGTATTGGATTATTTATCGCATTTATTGGATTAAGTGATTCTAAAATTATTGTTGAAGATCCAAATAGCCTGGTTACATTAGGCAGCATGTCTAATCATTCTGTCTGGATTGCTTTAGCAGGAATATTGTTAGTTAGCGTATTATTGATTTTTAAAATCAAAGGAGCTCTGCTTATAGGTATTATAGTTTCAACAATTATTGGGATTCCTCTCGGAGTTACAGAATTGCCGGGTAAAAGCCTGATTGGATTACCTCCTTCGCTTGAACCGGTTTTTTTCAAATTTGATTTTACAAATCTTCTGTCAGTTAATATGCTGGTTGTGCTATTTACTTTTTTATTCATTGATATGTTTGACACCGTTGGGACATTAGTTGGTGTAAGTTCAAAAGCCGGCATGTTAGATAAAAACGGTAATGTGCCAAATGCCAGGAAGGCCCTTTTTGCTGATGCTATTGGCACAACAGTCGGTGCCTGTTTGGGAACCAGCACAGTTACGACTTATGTCGAAAGTGCTGCAGGTGTTGCAGAAGGTGGAAAAACCGGATTAACAGCTTTAACAGTAGCTGTAATGTTTGCCCTTGCACTTTTATTCTCTCCGGTATTTCTTATGATTCCAAAAGCTGCTACAGCACCAGCATTAATCATGGTTGGATTATTTATGTTGAGTCCAATTAAAAAAATTAACCTGGAAGATTATGCTGAAGCTATCCCGGTTTTTCTGACCATAATTATAATGCCTTTAACAATGAGCATCTCTGAGGGGATTGTCTTCGGAATGCTAAGCTATGTATTATTGAAAGTTTTAACAGGTAAGTGGAAAGAAGTCTCATTAATAATGTATATATTAAGTGTATTCTTTATATTAAAATTCTTTGTTTAATATAACAGGAAAGTAACATATAGTTTGATGATAATCTAAACTCTATGTAACTCTTTAACATTTATTGTAATTTTAAAATTAGTTTATTAAATAAAAGAAATAAAAAATGAAATATGACGTGTTAGTTATTGGCAGTGGTCCGGGTGGATATGTGGCTGCTATACGTGCTTCGCAATTAGGGATGAAAGCAGGAATTATTGAAAAATCCGAATTAGGGGGGATTTGTCTGAATTGGGGTTGTATTCCTACAAAATCATTGCTTAAAAGTGCCCAGGTATATGAGTATATGAAACATGCCAGCGATTATGGTATTTTTATACAAGGTACAGCAAAACCGGATTTTTCAAAAATTATCGAAAGAAGCAGGAGAGTCGCAGAAGATATGAGTAAGGGTATTCAATTTCTTTTAAAGAAAAATAAGGTTGACCATATTGCCGGTTATGGAAAGTTGATTGATAATAAAACTGTTGAAGTAACTAAAACAGACAGGAAAAAGGAAAGAATTTCAGCAACCCATATAATATTAGCCACAGGTGCCAAATCAAAGGAATTGCCAAATTTAAAACAAGACGGTAAAAAAATCATTGGTTACCGTGAAGCCATGACATTGCAAAAACAACCGGGTTCCATGGTTGTAGTGGGTTCAGGTGCCATAGGAAGTGAGTTTGCACAATTTTATAATTCGCTGGGTACCGAAATAATATTAGTAGAATTATTGCCGAATATTGTTCCTGTGGAAGATGAAGAAGTATCAAAGCAGCTGGAAAGGTCATTCAAAAAAGCCGGAATGAAAGTTTATACAGGTTCATCTGTTGAGTCTGTAGATACATCCGGTAATAAATGTAAGATAAGAATAAAGACTAAAAAGGGAGAAGAGACCCATGAAACTGAAATAGTACTTTCAGCAGTAGGAATAACTCCAAACCTGGAAAATATAGGTCTTGAGGCCATAGGTATAGAGATCGAAAATGGAAAAGTAAAGGTAGACGATTTTTACAGGAGTAATGTAAATAATATTTATGCCATTGGAGATATTGTCCACGGCCCTGCCCTGGCTCATGTGGCATCAGCGGAAGGAATTGTATGTGTAGAAAAAATAGCCGGCAAAAATCCGGAACCTGTTGATTACAATAATGCTCCTGGTTGTACTTATACAAATCCACAGATTGCATCTGTAGGTTATACTGAAAAAGCTGCAAAAGAAGCAGGCTATGATATTCTGATTGGAAAATTTCCATATTCTGCATCAGGAAAAGCAAATGCTGCCGGACATAAAGATGGTTTTATAAAATTGATTTTCGATGCTAAATACGGAGAATTACTTGGCGGACATATGATCGGCGATAATGTTACAGAATTAATAGCAGAAATTGTTGTAGCACGAAAACTTGAAACCACAGGACACGAAATAATTAGATCAATACATCCTCATCCAACTATGTCTGAAGCCATAATGGAAGCGGCAGCAGCTGCCTACAACGAAGTGATACATTTATAATTAATATTTTAGATACCAGGTCGAAAAGAACAATTGTCCGTTTAAAGCATGAAC
>CBFCXR010000136.1:0-7219 GCA_965602045.1 uncultured Bacteroidales bacterium
GGTTTAGTTAGATTTAGGGTTAATAATTAGTACTGATGTAAGTTTTTCGTTTGATAGGATTTAATTAGTTTTAGGTGAAAAATAATCCCGGGTTACCGGGATTATTTTTTTTTGTTCTAATCAAGCTGCTTCAATTTTCCCTCAAGGTTTCAATTATAAGATTATATTAATTATGTTAAACATAAAGAATTCATTAATTGTATATTTTATGTTTAATAAGTAACCCTGTTTTGCCTAAAAAGAATGATATAAATCATTACTAACTGATAATTAATATCACTAAATTTTGTTAGGTAATAAATAGATTTTTGGTTTAATTTACAATCATAAACTAGTTTTCATTATTATCAAATTATTTAGGATTTATTAAGATTTAGTTTGACATTTTTAGTACAAATGTAGTTACTATTCATTTGATAGGGTTTATTAGTTTTAGGTTTTTCGAAGTCCCGGTTAATTATCGGGACTTTTTTATTGGCAAAGTTAACAGGCATCCTCATTATTTTCATTATTAAGACTTTAAGAGTAATTAGAAAATATTGATATAGCTAATTGTATAAAATCCAAGGAAATATCAGAATCTTATAATAAATTTGAGCCTTTATTGTAAATAATAACTGTATTAGGCATTAGTAGCTGGTTGGACCTTATCCTGACTAACTTTGATATTTTGTATATGCGATTAACTATTCTTTCAATAACATTTTTGTATCTGGGTTTCTTTTCAATAAATAACATTTATGCGGAAAATGATTATATAAATAAAATATGCAATCATAACGGGATAGAAAATCTATACCAATATAATCATCTGATGGATGATTATGATATAAAATTTTATAAACTGGATTTAGAGGTTAGTGATTCATCAACTTATATATCGGGTTCGGTAACAATTCTGATTGAGGTAATAGAAGAGCCTTTCAATGTAATTATTTTTGAACTTTCAGATTCAATGAGTATAGATTCTGTTGTTGTCAATGATAATAGAACGGATTTTACTCATCAGAATGACGAAATAATTATCAGTTCAGATGAAGATTATGAAATTAACTCTTTGATTAGTATTGAGATATTTTATTGTGGATTTGGAAAAAAACTGGAAAGATATTCGGGTATATATAATAGAGAAAGCATCCTGATAAATAAAAATATAACATGGACTCTTTCGGAACCATTTAATTCGAAGGATTGGTTTCCATGTAAACAGGTATTAACGGATAAAGCAGATTCTGTTTATGTTTTTATTACTACTGACTCACTTTTAAAGGCTGGCTCAAATGGGATTCTTACATCTGTAGTATCTTTACCTGGAAAAAAAGTCAGATATGAATGGAAATCTTATTATCCTATTGCTTATTACTTAATTTCCATAGCTGTAGGTGACTATTATGATTACAGTTTTTATATTCAGACAGAGGGATCAGAAGACTCTTTGCTAATTCAAAACTACATTTATAATTCGCCGGAATATATCAACCAGAATAAAGATGATATTGATAAAACCGGGGATTTAATAAATCTATTCTCTAAGATTTTTGGGCCATATCCTTTTGCAAAGGAGAAATACGGACATGCAATTGTGCCAACCGGTGGAGGCATGGAACATCAGACAATGACTACATTAGGCAACTTTTCATTTATTCTGGTTGCCCATGAATTAGCTCATCAGTGGTTTGGTGATAATGTAACTTGTGCATCATGGCAGGATATATGGATTAATGAGGGTTTCGCCAGTTATTCAGAATACCTGGCAAATCAATACCTGGTATCTCAGGAAATTGCAGATCTTTGGATGTCAGATGCTTACAATATTGTTTTTTCAGAGCCCGGAGGAAGTATTTATGTTCCGAAAGATGATATTGAAGATCCTAAACGAATATTCGACAGAAGACTTTCATATAAAAAAGGGGCGGCGATAATACACATGATAAGGCATGAGATAGAAAACGATTCCTTATTTTTTAATATTCTAAAAGAATTTCAGAACACTTACAAAGATAGTGTTGCTGTGGGTGCAGATTTTAAAACATTGCTGGAAGAAAAAACTAATACTGATTTTACCGATTTTTTTAATCAATGGTATTTTGGTGAAGGATATCCTGAGTTAAATGTGAGCTGGGAATATATTAACGATACGCTTTCAATAAATTCATTTCAAACTACTACCTCTGAGTTAACGCCAATCTTTAATACTCTAAATGAATACAAAATTAGTTTATTCGATGCAGATACATCGATATTTATTCGACAACAATCAAACTATGATCATTATAAAATATTTTTACCTGGAAAAGTAAAAAATATTCAAGTAGATCCTGATAGGTGGCTACTTATGAAAATTAATCTTCAGAGTGAATTTAATATTGACAAAAAATTTATCGTATCACCGAATCCCGTGGAGAACAAGATTAGTATTTACTTTACCGAACCTGTTGAAAGCTATAAGATTTATATTTCTGATTCATCAGGTAGAATTATTAATAATTTTGAGAGTAGCACGCAATTATTTGAGATCTATCTCGATTCCTTTGCTAAGGGCCTTTATTTTATCTTAATGAAAGAAAATGATAAAATTTATTCGGCGAAGTTTGTGAAAATTTAATTATATCAGGTAAAATAATTTCTAATATATTTGTTTGTTTTTACAGTAAATTAGTATTGAGATGTTAAAACAAATTAAGGAAAATGCTTTCTTTTTTTTACCATATTTTATTATTCTGATTTTAACTTCTATTATTCTGTTAGTTTTCGACAAATCTTTTATACACATACGCCTGAATCAATTTCATAATGATTTTTCCGATTTGTTTTTTAAAATCATTACTAATTTTGGAGATGGATTATTTGTTATACCGGTATATCTTCTGCTATTGTTATTTTCTTTTCGGAAAGCCTTGTTTTTTTCTGCTACCTTCCTTAGCTCAGGACTTTTTGTACAAATTCTTAAAAGATTCATTTTTGATGAAATAGTCAGGCCTGTAAAGTACTTTGAAGGAATATATGATTTGTATTTTGTAGAAGGAGTTAAAATTCATAGTTATTTTACTTTTCCTTCAGGCCACTCGGCTACTACCTTTGGATTTTTTCTTTGTCTTGCATTAATATCAAAAAGTAAAATTGTTAAAATATTAAGTTTGTTTTTTGCTTGTTTAGTGGGTTATTCAAGAATATATATTTCACAGCATTTTCTTGTTGATGTTTATGCAGGATCAATAATTGGAATTTTTGGAGCTGTAAGTTTTTATAATATAATTTATTTATCCGGTAAAAATTGGCTGGATAATTCAATTTTGATATTAACAGGAAAAAAAAGTGAACATAAAAGAAAATAGACTAATTATTTACAGGCTGGCCATTATTTCAGTCGCTGCTTTATTATTTCTTCCATTTTTAGGAGGAATTCATCTGTTTGACTGGGATGAAATTAATTTTGCCGAATCAGCCCGTGAAATGATTGTTACTAAAGATTTTCTTACAGTGCAGATAAACTTCAAACCTTTCTGGGAAAAACCTCCGTTGTTTGTCTGGATGCAGGTTCTTTCAATGCAAATATTTGGGATTAATGAATTTGCTGCACGTTTCCCAAATGCCATATGTGGGATTTTAACGCTGTTAACTTTATTTAACATAGGTATAAAGCTGTATGATGAAAAATTCGGATTAATATGGGTAATGGCCTATTTAGGAAGTTTTTTACCATTTCTTTATTTTAAATCAGGCATCATTGATCCCTGGTTTAACCTATTGATATTTTCAGGGATTTACTTTATTATATTGTTTACACAAAACCATAAGGAAAAGAATATCTGGCATCTTATATTATCTGGGATATTAGTCGGATTAGCAATCCTGACAAAAGGTCCTGCAGCATTACTTATTTTTATCCTGACGGTTTGTATATTCTGGATATTTAATCATTTTAAGCTGTCAATAACATTTTTAAACATACTATCATTTACCCTGATTTTATTATTAATAGGGGGATTTTGGTTCGTTTTACAGATTGCGTCCGGTAATTTTCATCTTGTCATCGACTTTATTAATTATCAGATTAGACTATTCCAAACTGAAGATGCCGGACATGGGGGCTTCTTTTTATATCATTTTGTAGTATTATTAATAGGAGTGTTTCCTGCTTCGGTTTTTGCTTTGCAGGGTTTTAGTAAACATTTGTCTGACAACAGTTATCAAAAAAGTTTTAAAAAATGGATGATAATTTTATTCTGGATAGTACTAATTTTATTCACTATAGTAAACACAAAGATTGTCCATTATTCTTCGCTTTGTTATTTCCCGTTAACCTATCTGGCAGCATTAACAATCTACAGAATATTTAAAAAAGAAATCAAATACAGAAGATGGATCAACTATATACTTGTAACTATAGGTATGCTATACTCACTGGTAATTATATCACTTCCTGTTATTAATAAATACAAACAGCAAATAATTAATTCGGGGATAATAAATGATGAGTTTGCAGCAGGAAATTTACAGGCCGAAGTCTCCTGGTCAGGGTTTGAATCAGGAATAGGAATTGTACTACTATTAGGAATTTTAATGTTCATATTCTACAAAGGAAAGAATTTTAAGAAAAGTATTATATCCCTGTTTATATCATCAGGCATATTTATCTGTCTGAGTATTGTTTTTATAATACCCCGAATTGAAAAATACTCTCAAAATGCTGCAATTGAGTTTTTTAAAGGTTTAAGTGATAAGGATGCCTATGTTGCTACTATTGGTTATAAAAGCTATGCGCACTTTTTCTATACTAAAAAGAAGGTACCTGTAAATATGAAATCATATAATATGCAATGGTTATTAACTGGTGATATTGATAAAAAAGCTTATTTTGCAACGAAAATTGATAAAAAAGATAAAATACTAGCTGAATATCCTGAACTGGAAATATTATACGAGAGTAATGGATTTGTATTTTGCGTAAGAAATCCGGAATAAAACTTTAGTAATGATAAATAATAAAATAATAACCGTAGTGCTGCCAGCGTATAATGCAGAAAAAACATTGGAAAAAACTTATTCAGAAATTCCTTTTGATGTTGTTGATAAAGTAATTCTTGTTGATGATTTAAGTAGTGATAATACTATAGGAAAAGCACGTGAACTGGGAATCAGGGAGATTATTAAACATACGGAAAATAAAGGTTATGGGGGAAATCAGAAGACATGTTATGACAAGGCTCTCGAACTTAACTCTGATATAATAGTAATGCTGCATCCTGACTACCAGTATACACCAAAACTTATACATTCAATATGTTATTTAATTGCAAACGGTATATATGAAGTAGTGTTGGGTTCCAGAATTTTAGGCAGGGGCGCATTAAAAGGAGGCATGCCTGTATATAAATATTTCGCAAACAGGATACTTACACTTATTCAGAATACATTAATGAATCAGAAGTTATCCGAGTATCACACGGGTTACAGAGCTTTTTCAAAAAAGGTTTTACAGGCCATTAATTATAAAGTAAATTCAGATGATTTTGTCTTCGACAATGAAATGCTGGCACAAATATTCTATTCAGGATTTGAAATAGCTGAAATAACTTGCCCGACAAAATATTTCAAAGAAGCCTCGTCAATTAATGTTAAAAGAAGCATCAGATATGGATTTGGTGTTATATGTGTTTCAATAAAGTATTTTCTTCAAAAGTTGGGAATCGTAAAGTTTAAAATATTTAGTAGTATTTGAAGATAGCACCAATATATAACGTTTAACAAATACAAAATAATTCCAAAGAAATGATGTTAAGCTGATTCACAAATAATGTAGATATTTTAAGTAAAAATTAAAAACAGACTATAATGAATTATATTATACTTTTTATCTTTCTACTCTTTTTAAGCTGTTCTAATGGTTCAATTAGGGATGAGATTGAAAAAGGATGGAATTTGGCAAATGAAATTACAAATAATTTAAAGGATCCGGTTTTTCCTGAAAGAGAATATACTGTTACAGATTTCGGGGCTGTTAATGATGGAGAAACAGATTGTACTGATGCATTTAAGGAAGTAATTCAAAAATGTTATGATGAGGGTGGTGGCAAAGTAGTATTCCCCCCCGGAACTTATCTTACCGGAGCTATTCATTTATTAAGTAATGTACATTTGCATTTTGAGGACGGGTCAATAATACTTTTTTCTACAGACAAAAAGAAATACCTCCCAAATGTATATACACGTTTTGAAGGAATGGAATGTATGAATTATTCTCCTTTTATCTATGCTTATAAACAGGAAAATATAGCACTAACAGGTGAAGGAATATTTAACGGACAGGGTAAGTCATGGTGGTCATGGAAAGGAAAATGGTCCGGATCGATAGATACAGGGTGGAAGCAAGGTGTTCCCCATCAAAAGGATGATAATGACCTGTTAACAGAAATGGTTAAAAATAATGTTCCTGTTGAGAAAAGAATATTTGGAGAAGGTCATTTTTTAAGGCCAAGTTTTATACAGTTTTATGAGTGTAAGAATATTCTGATTGATGGAATTATTTTAAACAATTCTCCTATGTGGAATATACATCCGGTTCTTTCAGAGAATATTATAGTAAGGAATGTAAAAATTAAAACTCTGGGGCCTAATAACGACGGCTGTAATCCCGAGTCATCAAAAAATATCATTATAGATAACTGTCTTTTTGATACAGGAGATGATTGCATTGCAATTAAGTCAGGCAGAAATGAAGATGGAAGAAGAATTAATGTGCCCAGCGAAAACATTATAATTAGAAATTGTACAATGTATGAAGGGCATGGAGGAGTTGTCATCGGAAGTGAAATATCCGGTAATGCTAAAATGATCTTTATTGAAAATTGCATCATGAATAGTAAAAACCTGGAACGGGCTATCAGAATTAAATCCAATTCATTAAGAGGAGGAGTGGTTGAAGGTATATATGTTAGAAATACTAAAGTTGTGCAGGTTTCCGAGGCAACAGTTAAAATTAACCTGTTTTATAGTAAGGGGCGTGGTGAGTTTTATCCTGAAATCCGAAACATATATATAGAACAGCTATACAGCAATAAAAGTAAGTATCCTGTATGGATTAATGCCGATGAAAAATCATCTGTTGAGAATATATATCTGATAGATTGCACATTTGAAGAGTCAGAAAATGAAAATTATATAAAAAATGTAAAGAACTTTGTATTGGAAAATGTGACTATAAATGGCGTTGTTCAGT
>CBFCXR010000137.1:0-7219 GCA_965602045.1 uncultured Bacteroidales bacterium
GATTTAATCCAATAGCTCGTCAATTGAATGCCATGGAATATCAAATGCTTTGGCAACATTATTATAAACACATTTACCTTTGTATATATTAACTCCGAGCTTTATTGCTTTTGATTTCCGGCATGCTTCCTCCAGGCCAAGTTCAGCTATCATTAATCCATAAGGAAGTGTAGTGCTGGTAAGTGCTTTTGTAGAACTAAGAGACACTGCTCCCGGCATGTTTGTTACTCCGTAATGAACCACGTCATCAACAACATAAATCGGATCATCATGTGTTGTTGGCCTTATGGTTTCAATACAACCTCCTTGATCAACTGCAACATCTACAATTACAGCGCCTTTCTTCATAAGTTTAATTTGGTTGCGATTAACTAACATTGGAGCTTTTGCACCTGGTAACAATACAGCTCCAATTATCAGGTCGCTCTCAATCAGGATTTTTTCAATATTTGCTTCAGTACAATATAAAGTAGTTATTCTTGAACCGAAAATATCATCGAGATATTCAAGTCGTTTTGCGCTAATATCAAGAACAGTCACTTCAGCTCCCATTCCTGTAGCAATTTTACAGGCATTTGTTCCAACCACTCCGCCACCAATAATGGAAACCTTACCACGACTTACACCCGGGACTCCTCCAAGTAATACACCTCTGCCTCCATAAGTCTTTTCAAGATATTTTGCCCCTTCCTGTACAGCCAATCTTCCAGCAATCTCGCTCATTGGTTTTAAGCAGGGTAACTGACCATCATCTTCCTCAATTGTCTCATAAGCAATAGCTTTAATTCCTGCTTTTATTAGTGCTTCGGTTAACTTCCTGTCAGCTGCAAGATGAAGATAGGTATAAAGTATTTGTCCTTTGTGAAATAATCTGTATTCCTCAGGTATCGGTTCTTTCACCTTAATAATCATTTCAGTATTATTATAAATGTCTTCACGGTTAACAATCATTTCTGCACCGGCCTTTTGATAATCTGTATCTTCAAATCCTGCAGCTTCCCCTGCATTCTTTTGAAATAATACTTTATGACCGCGGGAAATATATGACTTTGCATCTGATGGAGTTAAACCAACTCTGTATTCATGATGTTTTATTTCTTTTACACATCCTATTTTCATTGCTTTGTTTTTACATTATATACCATATATACTATAAATAGCTTTTCCCCTTTCATTATATTGTATTTGTGCTATTCTGATGATAAATTGGGAAACTAACACCTGATAGCTAATTTACTATAATTTTCATGAAAAAAGATATGATATTAATCAGGATTCTTATTTATTCAGGTTGCTGGTTTCCGATTCAATTATAATAAAACAAACTCTCAATTTCGCTTCCGAGATTAATGTTATTAACATGAACACCATCAGGGACACGCAAGATTACAGGAGAAAAATTAAGAATACCTTTAATACCTTGCGATACCAGTTTATCACATACTTCCTGACCGGCAAACTCAGGTACTGCAATTACTGCTGTTTTAATATTGAACTTTTTTACTATTTTCTCGATTTTATCAGGATGATAAATAGGAGTTTTAAGCTTCTTTGTATATTTTGCAGGATCCAAATCAAAGGTTGCAACAATAAATATTTTGTTTTCAGCAAATCTTTTGTAATTTGTCAGAGCATTTCCAATATTACCCATTCCCACAATGATAATGTTTTTGTCTTTATCCCATTTAAAAATTTCACTAATTGCTTTCAGAAGATTTACAATATCGTAACCTCCTTTTTTGTTTCCTTTAATACCGAAATTTGAGAAATCTTTTCTAACTTGTTCAGGAGTAATACCGACCTCCTCACCCAGATTATAAGAAAATACTTTTTCAAAACCTAATCGCTGAAATTTGATCAGGCATATACGATATTGTAAAAATCTTTTTATGACTTTATCACTTATCATATTAAATTAACTGTTCTTTTTGTTATACATGCGATGCAGGAAATTCTATTATTTATATTAATTATATTTAATATAAAAATAGAAAAATTCTTTAATTAAAATTTTGATAAAAATAATCAATTAAACTATATTTACTTTCTTTTTTGTGAAATTTGGAACAAAAAAATTATAATGGAGAGTTTCCAGATAAGTATAGAAGACTGGCGAAAGACTTTACTGAAACTAAATCAATCGTTTGAAGTATATGCCACTGTAAATAATAGCGATAGTATTGATTATGAAATAGTTAGCGATGTTAATATCAATAATGTAATATACAATACCCCAAAACCTGTAACACCTCTGAAAACTTTCTTCTTACCAGTAAAAGAGAATGTCGTTATTGATAGAAAAATTCACAAAAAAAATATAATTATAGGAATCCCATCGTGTGATTTAGTAGGACTGGGATTATTAGATGAAATATATCTTGATGAAGAATATATTGATCCTTATTATAAAGACATCAGGGAAAATTCAATTTTAATTGGCACTGATTGTTTGAGTACACAGGAACATTGTCATTGTACTGCATACGGTGTTAATCCTTATCCCGAGAAAAATAATGATTTATCACTGATTTCCCTGAATGGATCAATTTTAATATTTGTAAATACTGATAAAGGAGCAGGAATTGCAAATAAAATAAAAGAATTTACTGCTGTTAAGGAAATTAGTGATGAGAATACTAAGGTGGTTAAGGATAAAAGAGAAGCTGTAAAAAAGGAACTAAAGAAAAAAAATAGCAACCTTCCGGATTATGCTGAAACAGGAAAATTAATAGGGAAATCAAAAGAAGCAATATGGGAGAAATATGCAAAAACCTGTGTTTCTTGTGGTGCCTGTGCAACCAGCTGTCCGACATGTACATGTTTTTTACTGATTGACAGGCCCGATTTTGAGAAAGTAAGACAGCTTGATGCTTGCCAGTATCCCGGATTTGAGCATATAGCTGCAGGAGAAGATCCATTGAAGAAAAAATTTGTAAGATTTAAAAACAGGTATTTATGTAAATATGTCTGGAAACCTGAGAAATTTGAATCAATAGCATGTACAGGTTGCGGACGTTGCATAGAATCATGTATCGGGAATATAAATAAAAATGAATTATTCACTGAGTTAGTGAGCAAAAAATAAAATACTGTAAAAGTGTCAAATAACGGAAGTATATATAAACCTGTTAAAGCTACTGTAGAAAAGGTTATTACGGAATCACCAACTATTAAGACACTTGTTTTAATACCTGAAACTGAATTTTCTTTTAAAACAGGAGAATTTATTGAACTAACACTTAATGGTTATGGTGAAGCTCCATTCACACCTTCATCATCACCACTTGAAACCAGAAGGCTTGAAGTAACAATTATGAAAGCCGGGTATGTGACTGAAAAAATCCATGCACTAAAAAAAGGAGAGATTGTTGGAATCAGAGGCCCGTTTGGAAGGGGCTATCCTGTTGAAAAATTTTATGGTAAGGAAATAGTTATTGTTAGTGGTGGCTGTGGTTTTGCTCCAATCAGATCTTTGTTATATAACTTAATGGCAGAAAAGGAGAAATTTAAGAAAGTGACGGTTTGTTATGGAGCAAAAACTCCCGAGGAGTGTATATATAAACCCTTTGTTGAAGAGCTTAGAAAAACGGAAAGATTTGAAGTTTACAGGAGTGTTGATCAGGCTGACGAAAAGTGGAATGAAAAAGAAGGAGTTGTCACAGTACTGCTTGAAGACCTTAAGTTAGATATTAAAAACTCTGTAGCTGTGGTATGCGGACCGCCTATTATGATGAAGTTCGGAACATTGAAATTACTGGAGATGGGTTATCCTGAAAGTGATATTTACTTGTCAATGGAAAAGAATATGTCCTGTGGTTTGGGTAAGTGCGGACATTGTATGATGGGTAAATATTATGCTTGTAAAGACGGGCCCGTATTTACATATGACGAAATTAAAAATCTACCGGATATCTGGTTATAATTAGCATCTGACTATGAGTAAAAAGATATTAATTGATTTGTACAAGCTAAGGAATCTGAATGAATGTAAAGCTGAGGCTATTTACAAAACTGATCCCGGTGATAAGTCATTTAAAACAATAAGAGAACTGGCAACATTTCAGTTTACTTGTCGCAAATGTGATAATGCCCCGTGTATAACCGCATGTCCGGCAGATGCACTTGAAAAAGACAAAGACGGCATTATAAGCAGGTCAGTTAATCTTTGTATCAGATGTAAATCTTGTATAACAATATGCCCCTTTGGCACCATGATGAATGATTTGTTTGAAGTTAAAACGTCTGATTATAAATACATGGATCTTACTGATGATTCGGAATTGGAAAAATTTGCTGCGGCATATCCTGATGATATTATTAGTGTAGTTGATATAAAAGAAAATCCAAAGGAGAATATTTATAAATTAAATGACAAAATATTAGTCAGGGAATATATTTGGGAATGAGTTAAATATTAGTTTCAGTAGCAGTAGAAGTTGCAGTACAAAGATTTATCTTTAGCAATTGATTCTGATGCTGACACATTGAAGATAAAGTTTTAAAAATAAATTTTTCAGAAAATAGTAATATGCTTAAAGATTTATTCTATTACTTAATTTATCCGGGTTTTTTGTTTGTCGCTGTTGCCGGCGGGTTGTTATCGTTTTTCGACAGAAAGATAACAGCATGGGTTCAGTTCAGAAAAGGCCCTCCAATATTGCAGCCGTTTTATGATTTTTTTAAGCTGCTTTTAGTAAAAGAAACTATTATTCCTGCAAAAGGTTCAAAGATGACTTTTTTGCTTGCACCTGTATTTTCACTTTTTGGAGCAACAGTTTCAAGTGTTCTAATTTTTCTTCCATTACTGGGAATTAAGACCGGGTTTACAGGTGATGTTATTGTTATATTTTATTTGCTGACAATTCCTTCTTTAACATATATTATCGGTGCACTTGCCTCTGCAAATCCCTATGCATCAATCGGGGCTTCAAGAGAGATGAAATTAGTTATTAGTTACGAATTATCATTCTTACTTGTATTAATAGCTTTAATAATTAAAACTGATATGAGCATAAGTCTTTATGATATTATTAATGCTCAGAATACCGGTAACGCATTTATAGGAAGCATTTCCGGTGTATTATTGTTCATTGTTGCAATATTTTGTCTGCAGGCTAAACTAGGCCTCGTTCCATTTGATATGGCTGAAGCAGAAACAGAAATAACACATGGTTCATTTATTGAATATTCGGGTTCAGCTTACGCATTGATTAAACTTACAAAATATATGATGTTATTTACCTTGCCGGCATTTGTTATTGCCCTTTTTATGAAAGGTTTTAACACCGAAGGCCTGGGAATTTTATGGACTGTATTAAAAGTATTGGCAGTAGTGTTAATATTAACACTTATTAGGAATACAAATCCTAGAATTAGAATAAGACAAGCTATGAGGTTCTTCTTTATCTGGATGAATCTGATAGCTATAATTGCTATTATTTTGATATTTTTTGGATATTAAAATTTAATAAATTGGGCTTTAAAGAATTTTGTTTTAAAAAATCACTTTTTTTGTTTCACTTTGGTGGAGCATCATGCAATAATTGCGATATTGAGATTCTGGATTGCTTAACTCCCAGATACGATGTGGAGAGATTTGGAATGCAACTGGTTGGTAGCATAAGACATGCAGATGTATTATTGGTTAACGGTTCTATTAATAAAAAAGATAAACCCAGGCTTCTGGAGATTTATAATCAGGCTCCCAAACCAATTATTGTTGTTGCAATTGGAGCATGTGGCTGTACAGGTGGTATATTTGCCGAAGGAAATGTATTTGCCGGCCCGGTAGATAAAATCATACCTGTTGATGCATATATACCGGGATGTCCGCCAAAACCAGAAGCTATTCTGGCTGGTATTGTAAAACTTCTTAATAAATAAAATTAAGAATTAAACAGATGGTATCAATAAAAGACATAGATAATATTAAGAGTAACCTGAAGGAGGATATAATAGAAATTGAAATAAAAAGTGCAACCCGGGCAACAGTAACTATTAAGTCTGATGCAATTGTTAAGGCTGCCGATTATTTATTTAATAAATTGAAACTAAGGTTTATAATAGCTTCAGCTTTGGATACTAAAAGAGGATTTGAAATATATTATCATTTTAGTAACGATTCTACTGGTTTGGTAGTTAATTTACATGTGATTCTACCAAAAGCCAAACCTGAAATAGAATCATTAACAGTAAAATTCGAAGCAGCAAACTGGATTGAACGCGAAATGCATGAATTATTTGGTATAAACTTCTTAAATCATCCGAATCTTGAAAAATTGATTTCTGAGGGGAACTGGGCAGAAGGAGTTTATCCATACAGGAATTAGAAATGTTAAATTATAAATTATTAGTTAAGAATTTTTGATTTTAAATTGATTGATTGAATTGCTGGATGCCTAAAGCTAACAGCTAAATGAAGAAAAGATGAGTAAAATAATTCCAATAGGGCCATATCATCCACTCCAGGAAGAACCTGAACTGTTTAAATTATATTGTGACGGGGAAATAGTAAAAGATATTAAGTGGGAGACAGGTTATAATCATAGGGGTATTGAAAAATTAAGCGAATCAAAGACTTTTGATCAAGCTTTTTTTCTTGTTGAAAGAATTTGTGGAATTTGCTCAACTTCACATCCTTTTGCCTTTGCTAATTGCATGGAAGAAATTGTAGGAGTGGAAATTCCTGACAGGGCAAAATATATCAGAAGCATAATCGGAGAATTGGAGAGAATTCATAGCCATTTACTTTGGGTTGGCCTTGCCGGCCATTTCCTGGGATATAATACAGTATTCATGTGGGCATGGAAATACAGGGAGCCGATTCTTGATTTGTTTGAAATGATTACCGGTAACAGGAACAGTTATGCAATGTTTAAAATAGGTGGGGTAAGAAGAGATATTAAAAATGATTTAATTCCCGGGATACAGAAAATTCTGAATAAATTTAAGAAAAAAAATGATTTGCTAACAGGAGCAGTAATGGATGATCCTGTAATACATGGAAGGACAAAAGGGGTAGGTATATTAACAAAAGAAGATATTATTAATTATGGAGCAGTAGGCCCGACAGCAAGAGCTTCCGACGTGGCAATTGATGTACGCAGGGACGATCCCTATGCAGCATATCCGCTGGTTAACTGGAAAGTTATTACTGCCAAAGGATGTGATGTTTTTGCAAAGGCTGAAGTGAGGCTCCTGGAAATGTATGAATCAATCT
>CBFCXR010000138.1:0-7074 GCA_965602045.1 uncultured Bacteroidales bacterium
AGAAACATTGTATGAATGTTACTGAATTTATGGACAAAAGTAAATGGTGATATTTGAGTGCATATTTTAGTATTTTGATATAAGGTTTATATTGGCGAAAATAAAAAAAAGTATATAATTATATATTTACATATTATTGGTTATAAATTCAATTATCTGATTAATCTCATCAAAAGAAAACCACTTTATATCCTTATCTTTTCTGAACCAGGTAATTTGTTTGCGGGCATAGTTCCTGGAATTACGTTTTATCAGTTCAATGGCCCTGTCAAGAGTAATCTTATTGTCAAAATGATCGAACAACTCTTTGTAACCTACGGTGCTAAGTGAGTTAAGATGTTTATCCTTGTGATACTTTTTTGCTTCATCAAGCAATCCCTCTTCCATCATTTTATCCACCCTTTTATTAATCCGGCTATAAAGTTCTTCCCTTTCAATTGATAGTCCTATTTTAAGAATATTAAAAGGCCTTTCTTTTTTTTGATGTTTTAAGAACGATGAATAGGATTTTCCTGTAATTAGTGCTACTTCAATAGCTTTTAGTATTCTTTTATGATTTTTTAAGTCAACAATAGCATAATATTCGGGATCAAGAAGTTTCAATTGTTTTCTAAGGCCTTCGATACCTTCATTATCATATTTCTCAATTAATTCTTTTCTAAGATCAGGGTCGACAGCAGGCAGATCATCTATACCGTCACAAACTGCATTAATATATAATCCTGATCCTCCGGCCATTAAAACATGGTCACATTTGATAAATAGTTTATCTAACAGTTCCAGTACTTCAAACTCAAACATACTGGCATTGTAATAATCATGAATTGATTTGGTTTGTATAAAGTGATGTTTTATTTCAGCAAGTTCTTTTTCAGACGGGACAGCTGTACCGATTTTTAATTCTTTATATATCTGGCGGGAATCGCATGAGATAATTTCTGTGTTCAGTTTCTTTGCCACTTCTACAGCCACTTTGGTTTTACCAACACCGGTAGGGCCAAGGATTACTATCAGATATTTATTTTCCATTAAGAATAATTTATTCTATCAGAGTTAATTTGGTGCCAAACCGGTCATTGAGATTTATTTGAGATTTGTTATTTGGATTTTGAGATTTGTTATTTCCTTAAATATTCTATTACTCCTAACTGGCAAATATATAACTATTACCGTTGTTTCTTAATAAGATTCAGCGCTGACCCAGCCTTAAACCATTCTATCTGGCTTTCGTTATAGGAGTGTTTTACCCTAATAACTTCTTCAGTATCATCTGAATGCTGTAATATAACTTTTAGTGGCTTGCCGGGCGCAAAATCTTTAAGTCCGGTAATATTTATTGTATCATCTTCCCTGATTTTCTCATAATCGTTTTTATTGTCAAATGTCAATGCCAGCATACCCTGTTTTTTCAGGTTTGTTTCGTGTATACGTGCAAATGAGCGAACCAGGACAGCCATAACCCCCAAATGACGCGGTTCCATTGCTGCATGCTCACGTGAGGACCCTTCACCGTAGTTTTCATCCCCGATAATTATTGTTCCAGTTTCTTTTTCTTTATAAAATCTCTGAATTTTTGGCAATTCATCATATTCACCTGTAAGCTGGTTTTTTACAGAGTTAGTTTTGTTATTAAAATAGTTTACCGCACCTATTAATAGGTTATCTGAGATATTGTCCAGGTGCCCTCTGTATCTTAACCATGGTCCTGCCATAGAGATATGGTCGGTTGTACATTTTCCTTTTGCCTTAATAAGCACTTTAAGTTCTTTATAATCCTTTCCGTCCCATGGCTGAAATGGCTTCAGAAGCTGCAGGCGCTTTGAACCGGGATTTACTATAACCTCAATTTTACTGCCATCTTCAGAAGGTGCCTGGTAGCCTTTATCTTTAACCGCAAATCCTTTGGGCGGATTTTCGGGTCCCCGGGGTTCATCCAGTTTTACTTTTTCGCCGTCCTTATTTGTAAGGTAATCGGTAAGCGGATTGAAAGATAATTTTCCGGCAATGGCAAACGCAGTTGTAAGTTCTGGTGATGCAACAAATCCATGTGTATTAGGATTACCATCATTGCGTTTTGCGAAATTACGGTTAAAGGAGGTCATTATTGAATTTTTCTCTTGTTTTTCAGCTCCACGCCTTAACCATTGTCCGATACAAGGCCCGCAGGCATTTGCCAGTACAATTCCTCCGATTTTTTTGAATTTTTCCAGTAATCCATCCCTTTCTGCTGTATATCTAACCTGTTCTGATCCGGGTGTTACGGTAAATTCGGATTTCATCTCCAGTTTCTTATCAATAGCCTGCTGAGCCACTGAAGCAGCTCTTGAAAGGTCCTCATATGAAGAATTTGTGCATGAGCCAATAAGTCCGACCTCAAGTTTTAGCGGCCAGCGGTTTTCCGTAACTACTTTAGCAAACTTTGAAACCGGTGTGGCAAGGTCAGGTGTAAAGGGGCCGTTAATATGCGGCTCAAGCTCCGATAGATTTATTTCAATAACCTTATCGAAGTATTTTTCCGGACTGGCATATACCTCAGGATCACCCGTCAGGAATGAAGCTATATCATCAGCTATGCCCGCAACCTCAGCTCTGCCTGTTATATGCAGATAATCTGCCATTTTCCTGTCGTAGGGAAAAACAGATGTTGTAGCACCTATCTCGGCACCCATATTACATATAGTACCTTTACCCGTACAGGAAATGCTGGATGCACCTTCGCCGAAATATTCCAGGATATGGCCCGTACCTCCTTTAACAGATAGCATACCTGCAACTTTTAATATCACATCCTTGGCTGAGGTCCAGCCGTTAAGTTTTCCGCTCAGTTTAACACCAATTAATTCAGGAAACTTAAGTTCCCATGGCATACCTGCCATAACATCAACTGCATCGGCTCCACCTACGCCGATTGCAATCATACCCAAACCTCCTGCATTTGGTGTATGAGAGTCAGTGCCTATCATCATTCCTCCCGGAAAGGCATAATTTTCCAGTATAACCTGGTGTATAATTCCTGCTCCCGGCTTCCAGAATCCAATACCATACTTATTGGATACGGAAGCAAGGAAATCATATACTTCATCATTCTTTATTTTAGATAATTTCAAATCATGATCTGCTCCCGTTTTGGCAAGAATAAGATGATCGCAGTGAACAGTAGTTGGCACAGACGTTTTATTTCTGCCTGCCTGCATAAATTGCAACAACGCCATCTGGGCAGTTGCATCCTGCATTGCGACCCTGTCAGGAGTGAAATTCGCATAATCTGTACCCCTGGAATAACTTCTTTCAGCGTTTACCGAATAAAGATGTGCATATAAAATCTTTTCAGTTAAGGTTAGCGGCCTCCTAACAATATTTCTTGCTGTATCTATACGTTTTATGAAATTTTCATAAACTGATTTGATCATATTAATATCAAAAACCATAATTAAGAATGTTTATCTATTTATAAAATGAGATGCAATTTAATAAAAATATTAAAGAGCTTATTAATCATTGTTTGTCCAAATGTCGGAGGATGATTTTTATTTTTATACTCATGCGAAAGTATTAACTTAATAAATTGTCTTATAATTATAAAACAGTTAAATAGTTATATAGTTTGTAATATTTATATAATTTATATCGTTATTTTTTAAAGCAATATCAAAAATAAATGTATAATGAAAACAAAAACTGATTCGAAGTTTATTGTCTTTTCCTTTCTTCTGTTGATAATTGTTTTGGGCAATTCTGTTCAGGCTCAAAAACATGAAGAAAATAAAACACTTGACGAAAAGGTAAAAAAGTTTCTTGACAGTCATGCAAATCAATGGTATGATATGAATGTTCCTGCCTCGGATGGCAAGTTATTATTTGACATTATTATTGAAAATAATTACAAGTCGGCTCTCGAAATAGGAACATCAACAGGGCATTCGGCTATATGGATTGCCTGGGCTTTGAGTAAAACAGGTGGTAAGCTCATTACTATTGAAGTTAATGAAGACAGGTACAAAGAAGCTTTGAAAAACTTTAAAGAGGCAGGTCTGTCAGACTACATTGATGCGAGACTGGCTGATGCTCATAAACTTGTGAATGAATTGAAAGGGCCATTCGACTTTGTCTTTAGTGATGCCGACAAGCACTGGTATAAAAATTATTTCATAGCTGTGGCCCCTAAAATTAGTGCGGGAGGTTGTTATACTGCCCACAATGTGCAAAAATATCATCGAACAAACACTTATGGCAGAGGTAGAAGTATCAGTGAATTTATTAATTATGTTGACAGTTTACCTGATTTTAAAACAACAATAAATGAATCCGGTTCCGGTCTTTCAATAAGTTATAAAAAGTCTGACTAACAACATATGGTAAAAAATATTTCAAAGAATAAGCTGGAAGGTAAGATAGGACTTTTCCCTTTAACAAATATAGTTATTGCCAATATGATTGGCACCGGTATTTTTACTACCTCAGGACTGCTTATGGGAAATCTGAATAATCCTTTATTAATGATTTTTCTATGGATTGTAGGAGGAACTGTTGCTTTACTTGGAGCGTTGTGTTACGGCAGGCTGGGCTCTGAGTATCCTGTGGCAGGGGGTGAATATGTTTTTCTTTCAAAATTATACCATCCGCTTTTTGGATTTTTAACCGGCTGGGTTTCATTTATTGTTGGTTTTTCTGCACCTATTGCTGCTGCATCTATTGGATTTAGCGAATACTTTACACGGGCATTCCCACAAATTGTTGAATTGAATACAACTCAAAATATTTTTGGGCCCTGGATGATTAAAAAGTTACTTTCGGTTTCTGTAATTGTATTATTCACGTTAATTCATTTGCAAGGGATTAAGCGCAGCGCCAAAGTTCAGAATTATCTTACTTTGCTAAAGGTAGGATTGCTTTTAGCTTTGATAATTTTTGGATTTTCATCGGGTAAAGGAGAAACATCCCATATTTTTGAAGGTGCAAGTTATAGCTTTAATATCGGTGGATGGAAAAGTATTGGATTATCCATGATGTGGATCATGTTTGCATATAGCGGATGGAATGCTTCTACTTATATTGGTTCTGAGATTAAAAAGCCAAAGAAGAATATAGTATTATCATTGTTAACAGGAACAGGCATGGTTATTATTATTTACCTGTTTTTAAATGTTCTTTATATCTATGCTGTTAAACCTGAAGATATGAAGGGTGTTATATCAATCGGGGGTTTGGCGGCAGAAAGATTGTTTGGCACTTCAATTGAAAGAATATTCTCATTGTTGCTGTCATTTGCACTTTTCTCGGCTATTAGTGTATTTATTATCCTTGGTCCAAGGATCTATTATGCGATGGCAAAGAACAATCATTTCTTTAAGTTTGCGGCTAAAGTAAATCCAAGGACTCAGGTACCTGCCTTGTCAATATTGCTTCAGGGTGCTATATCTGTTTTTCTGATAATCTCGGGTACCTTTGATCAGATATTGACTTTTATGGGATTTGCACTGGGAATTTTCCCTATTCTTACAGTGCTGGGTGTCTTTTTTCTAAAATATAATAAATTACATGTAAGCCTGATTTATAAATCGGCGGCTCTATTATTTGCAATTATTTATTCTTTAATACTGATTCTGGCATTCATGGAAAGGTCTTTGGAATCTTCCATAGCAATTTGTACTGTTATTGTTGGTATTCCGGCGTATTATTTGTTTTTGCGGTTACGTAAGAAAAATGCATAGTGATTTAACATTTGGATCGGATTCAAACCTTTTTTATTAATTTAATTAGCCCTAGTCTGCTTGTTAATATTTTAATATATTTATAAAAATAATTTATAATAAACATCGGTTCTATTTCCTTCTACAGTGAAATAAGCTGAATAAAGTTAAGCATATATACTAGTTTATGCCTTATTTTAGGACAACACAATACAATGAAACATAAAGACTCTAATTATCGAAAAAACTATATATAAATTAAAACCTGATTATGTGGCAAAAACTAATGATTTATTTGGCAAGAAATGAGAAGATTAAATCATTTTTTCAATCAAGAAAAAAGCTTAGTCAACTTGCATCAAAGTTTGTAGGTGGAAAGGATGAAGCAGAAGCCTTAAACAAGGATAAAAGCTTAATAAGTGAAAATGTTTATACATCTTTGTTTTATTTGGGTGAATATGTGAGTGATTTGAAAGTCGTTGATAAAACAATGGTTTCATTATTGAAAATTTCGGAAATGTTATCGAAAAGTGGTCTGGATATTCACATTTCCGTTGACCCTACACAAGTCGGACTTTTAATAGATAAAACCATTTGTTTCTCTAATCTGGAGAAGCTTGCCGAAAAAATTAAAGAAAACACAACGGATAAACATAAAAAGTCGAATAAATGCTTTTTAATGATTGATATGGAAGACGGATCTGTTTGTGAAGACACTATTACTTTTTATAACCAACTAATTAAAAAAGATTTGCCAATTGGATTGACTCTACAGGCATATATGCATCGAACAGAAAAAGACCTTCAAAATACCATTAGTAATGGAGGGAGTGTACGGCTTGTCAAAGGAGCATTTTCCGAAAATCGTAAGATTGCTCTTACTTCGAAAAAAGCAATAAATCAAGCCTTTTATAATCAATCAAAAATGATGCTATCACCTGAAGTAAAGACAAATGGATTTTATCCGATATTTGCCACTCATGATGACCAAATGATTGACAAGATTAATAGAATTGCATTAGAGAATAATTGGGCAAAAGATGAATATGAGTTTGAGATGTTATATGGAGTAAGGGTTGACTATCAAAAGAGCCTTGTCAAAGAGGGATATAAATTGAGATTATATATACCCTATGGAAAGGACTGGTGGGCCTACGCTATTAGACGTGTTGGAGAAAATCCTAAAAATATTAAATACTTATTAAGAAATTAAAACAAGGCATAATACATGGTATAGTGCATGCGGGTTTTAGAGGTTATACAAGGTTAAGTCTCAATTTAGTGTAAAGCATGTGACTTTAACTTTGTAAACTATCTCCCTTAACGAACAGACAGCCGAAGTGTGATATAAACAATTAACCAATGGAGAAGATAATAATTTTAT
>CBFCXR010000139.1:0-7061 GCA_965602045.1 uncultured Bacteroidales bacterium
AGACCTGATAGGATTCAAAAATCCCCTTTCTATGCAGCGAAAGGGGATTGAAAAGGAGGTTTAACCCAAATAAGTTTTTAATAACCTGTTTTTTGTTTTTTGTCTTAAGTGTTTGATGGCTTTCTCTTTTATCTGCCGTGTACGTTCTCTGGAAATACCTATCGATGTACCAATTTCCTCGAGTGACATTTGTTTTTTACCGATTCCATAAAAGGATCTTATAACATTGCTTTCTTTTTCAGGCAATGTATTCAAAGTTCTTTCAATTTCCAGGCTTAATGATTCATTCATAAGTTTGCCATCAGTATCAGGTGAGTCTGGATTTTGTAATACATCTAACAAAGAGTTTTCTTCTCCGTCCTGAAACGGGGCATCAACAGATAAATGACGACCTGAAAGTTCAAGTGTATTGGATACTTTATCTTCAGGTAAATCAAGTGTAGTAGCAACTTCATCTGGTGACGGTTCTCTTTCATGTTCCTGTTCCAGCTTCGAAAACACCTTATTAATTTTATTTAAAGCACCAATTTTATTCAATGGCAACCGGACTATCCTGGATTGTTCTGCAAGAGCTTGTAATATACATTGTCTTATCCACCAAACTGCATAAGAAATGAACTTAAAACCTTTTGTTTCATCAAATTTTTTAGCTGCCTTTATTAAACCCAGGTTTCCTTCATTTATTAAATCAGGTAAACTTAAACCCTGATGTTGATATTGCTTCGCTACAGATACTACAAATCTTAAGTTTGCCCTGGTAAGTTTTTCTAATGCTTCCTGGTCACCTTTTTTAATGCGCTTAGCTAACTCCACTTCCTCTTCAGGTGTAATTAATTCCTCTTTGCCAATATCATGCAAATACTTCTCTAATGAATCACTATTCCTATTTGTGATCGATTTAGTAATCTTTAACTGCCTCATAATTCCGTTCTAATTAAAAAAATTCTCAATAATAATCATTAGTTAAACAACGATATAATGAATTTGTTGTTTAACTTTTCTTAAAATTTCTTAAATCCAGCCAATATTTGTTTTAAAATAATAATTAATTTACGGAATTTTTAGAATAATTCAAAATTTTATTTTTAAGAATTAAAACAATTTTGAACGATTTGACCAGATAATTAATGGATTATATTGTTGAATATTATTGCTGATTTATCATTACTTGTAATGATTCAGGCATAATTTTAACATTGATTTTGTTAATAGTCTTAAATGATTCACCATCGCAATGAAGCTTAATTTTCTTTTTACTTTTTAATGTTACTTCTTTACATGTTATCACATCTAAATATTTACTTTTATTAATTGTTTTGCTTATCAATCTTAAGCCTATAGATAACATTTTTAATTTCGGAAAGGGCCTTAATATACATACATCTAACAGTCCGTCATCAATTTTTGCATCCGGTGCAATAAATACATTATTGCCATACTGACCGATATTTGAAAATGTAATGAGAAAAGATTTTACACTAATTTTTTTACCATCAATTTCAAGTTTGTATTTTTTCGGTTTATATCTTAAATATTCCCGAATAATTGTTTTAAGATAGTTTTTAAATCCTCGTCCCTTTGTTTGATTAAAAATCTTACCTACATGGGCATCAAAACCAATACCAGCATTACAAAAGAAATATTTGTCATTTATTTTTCCGGCATCGATTTTTTTTATTTCCGGATTATTCAATACTTTGATTGCATTTTTAATATTTAAGGGTATAGATAAGCACCTGGCCAAACCGTTACCAGAACCAGTGGGAATAATCCCCAGGGATATGCCGGTATTTATTATTGCTGAGCCTATTTCATTTACTGTACCGTCACCTCCTATAGCAATAATTTTGCTTATTCCCTTTTCTTTGAAATGGTCAGCAATTTTATATGCATGTCCTTTATATCCTGTAACTTCAAAATAAACATCGTATTTACTCTTGTTAATCGAAAAATTAACCTGTTCAATAATGTCTTGTGAATTACCCTTCCCTGAGATTGGGTTTACAATAAACAAAATCTTTTCCTTTATTACCTGGCTGGAGATTATCACATTAAATGTATATTATATTATTCAGATTATTTTACACTCAATATACCATAATATTGGAATAATTGAAACTATTAGTGCAAATTTTTCCCGCCATATACGTAATCTTCAGAGAAACCATTTAAGTTTCAGATTTATCTGTAATATGTGTATTTTATTATTATTAATTGTTATAATATAGATTATATTTGCTCATTGATAGACTTTAATAAATATACAAAACGAATAATATAATTATTATAACAATTTTAAAACAAAATTACGGTTATATTTTAGTATTATAGTTTTACCATGCTTCAAAAAACAATATTTATTATTTCTCTTGCTTGTTTGCTAACTACATTAGAGCTTAGTTCTCAACCGGGCGGAAAGATTTTTCAATTTCTTGAAATAACAAATTCGGCACGTGTTGCGGCATTAGGGGGAAAAACGGTTGCTTTTTCAGGTGATGATTTAAATTTTCCCTTTCATAATCCTTCATTATTAAATAATTCAATGCATAATCACTTAGTCTTGAATTATGTTGATTATTTTGCAGGCATTAACTACGGATATGTTTCATATTCAAGATCTTATAAAAATATTGGGAATTTTGCTGCCGGAATTCATTATTTAAACTATGGGAATTTTATTGGGGCAGATGAATCAGGAGTAAAAACATCCGAGTTCAGGGCAGCGGATTACGCAATGAATTTAATCTATTCCAGGCATTTGGATAGCTTATTTACTATTGGAATAAACTTAAAGCCGATTTATTCACATCTTGAATCTTATAGTTGCGTGGCTATTGCTTTTGATGCCGGAATAACTTATAATAATGCGGATAAGCTTTTTACCGCATCACTTGTTTTGAAAAATATAGGGACTCAAATATCAACATATTACCCTAATGCTGAAAAGGAACCTCTGCCATTTGAAATTCAGCTGGGAGTAGCACAAAAACTAAAATATGCGCCTTTAGGAATTTACATAGTTGCTGAACATCTGGAAAAATTTGACTTGACCTATACTACTGAAGAAGAAAAAAATAGTTCAACTGATCCTTTTACAGGTGAAGAGATAAAGGAAGATAAGCTCAATACATTTATTGACAAATTTATGCGTCATATTATTGTTGGTACTGAGTTGTATTTAACTGATAACTTTATGCTTAGATTTGGATTCAATTATCGAAGGCGGGTGGAAATGTTAGTTGATTCCCGGCCCGGCACAGTTGGATTTTCATGGGGTTTGGGTATTAAAATATCGAAATTCCATTTAAGTTATGCCAGGCAAACCTACCATCTTGCAGGTGCTCCAAATCATTTTTCAATAAATATGAACTTATCGGAATTTTATAAAAAGTTTTAGCCGACAATTTTGAAATTTCATTCTATTTTTGCACATGACCTGTTTTTGTTAGATATTGCATGTAGTTAAAACAAATTTTGAGTTTTTAATTCTATGATTTCTTTGAATAAGAAAATTGTAATTGCAGTTGACGGATATTCTTCAAGTGGTAAAAGTACATTTGCCAGAACCATTGCAAAGGAACTTAAGTATATATATGTTGATAGTGGTGCCATGTACCGCGCAATAGCGCTTTATTGCCTGGAAAACGGAATTATTTCAAAAAATAGGATTGATTATACCCGCTTAAAAAATACACTTGAAATCATTGGCATTGAATTTAAGTTTGATCATCAGTCACAACGATATGAAACATACCTTAATAGTAAGAATGTTGAGGAAGAAATCAGGGGCGTTGAAGTATCTGAAGTTGTGAGCTTAATTAGTAAAATTAAAGAAGTAAGAAAAAAGATACTGGTACTGCAGCGTAAAATTGGCAAAAATAAGGGTATTGTGATGGATGGAAGAGACATCGGTACTGTTGTTTTTCCTGAAGCAGAACTGAAGTTATTCATGACAGCCAGTATTGATGTCAGGGCTGAAAGAAGGTATAATGAATTAAAAGCTAAAGGCATTGATGTCAACCTTAATAAAATAAAAAAGAATATAGAAGAAAGAGATTATCAGGATATTAACAGAAAAGAAAGTCCGTTGTTAAAAGCGAAAGATGCAATTGAATTAGATAATAGTAATATGACTTTTGCTGAGCAAATGGACTGGTTTATAAAAATGACAGAGGATAAAATTTAAACATTTAAAATATTATTGAAATATAATTTTCATAATTTAATTAATTTATTGAATATTTGTATATGATATAAAGCAATAACTATGGAAGAAATTGGGAGAATAGGAGTTCTTACATCAGGAGGTGATGCACCTGGTATGAATGCTGCCATTAGGGCAGTTACCCGTGCCGGCATTTATAATAAACTGGAAGTATATGGTATTCGAAGAGGTTTTAAGGGTATGATAGAAGGGGATATTTTTAAGCTTGAGTCCCGGTCAGTGAGTGGAATAATTCAGCAAGGCGGTACTATTTTACAAACGGCTCGTTGTAAAGAATTTATGACAGTTGAAGGAAGGAAGAAAGCATTTAAGCAATTAAAAAAGTATGACATAAACGGAGTGATAATAATAGGTGGTGATGGTTCATTCACCGGGGCAACTTTAATGTCAAAAGAGCATGATATTCCATTTATAGGAATTCCGGGTACTATTGATAATGATCTGTATGGTACTGATTACACAATAGGATATGATACTGCATTAAACACTGCGGTATGTGCTATTGATAAAATAAGAGATACAGCCAGCTCACATAACAGGATATTTTTTGTTGAGGTTATGGGTAAGGAAGCAGGTTTTGTAGCATTACAAAGTGGTATTGCCAGTGGCGCGGAGGGCATTCTAATTCCTGAAGTGCAGGGGCAATATAAAAGATTAAAGGAATTTCTTGCAATTAGAGGTAAACTGAAAAAGTCAAGTATTATTCTGGTAGCTGAAGGCGAGGACGAAGGCAGGGCAATTGATATTGCAGCTAAAGCTCAAAAGGATTTTCCGGAATTCGATATCAGAACCACAATATTGGGTCATATACAACGAGGAGGTTCACCTTCTGCATTCGACAGGGTAACGGCAAGCAGGATGGGATTAGCTGCAGTTGAAGCCCTACTTGATGATCAGAAAAGTATTATGATAGGATTAGTTAGCAATGAAATAGTACATGTGCCATTAAATAAGACAGTTAAATTACATAAAGAGGTAAATAAAGAGTTACTCAGGCTGTCTGATGTTCTTATATAAAAAGAAAAAGTGTTGATTTATTCAACACTTTTTCTACCAACCTTAAATTATGTTAAATACACACTTTATTTAATTATCCACATCTGGATGAGCCACAAGAAGTACAGATTAAACAGCCTTCCTGATAGATTAATTCCTCAGAACCACATTCAGGGCAACATTGTCCTTTTTTGGCTTTTGTACCGTCAGGAATATATCTTTTAAGTGCTCTATCAACTCCATTTTTCCATGTGTTTATAGTATCGCTGTCAAGTCTCAATGATGACACCAAATTAACAACATCAGTTAAAGGCATGCCATGACGAAGAACACTTGAAATTAGTTTTGCATAATTCCAGAATTCTTTATTGAACATATGTGACAGGCCACCTAAAGTGTTTTTATAACCGAATTTGTCTACATATTGAAAATCATAGCGCGATACTCCCTTGTCATCACGGTTCTTAATGATATACCCTTTGTTTATAGATTTTGGTATTGGAAACATTTCTTCATCAGCCATACCGGTAAAAATTTCATACGGCTTGCTGTCCTTAAGACCAACAAATGCTATCCATTTCTCGTCGTTATTTTTAAACCTGATAATTTCTGCATCAAGGACTTTTGGCCTCTTAAACTTTTTTGCTTCTTCCTCATTCTTTTCGTCACTTGTTAGAAGTACACCTGATCTTGATCCTTCTCTATATACAGTTACTCCTTTGCAACCGCTTTCCCAGGCAGTAACGTAGAGTTCACCCACTAACTCTTCAGTTGCACTTTTTGGCAAGTTTATAGTTACGCTTATAGAATGGTCAACCCACTTTTGTATTTCTCCCTGCATCCTTACTTTGCTAAGCCAATCAATATCACTGGAAGTTGCTTTAAAATAGGGCGATTTTTTTATAACTTCCTGTAATTTATTATCATCGTATTTTCGTATTTCATCCGGCTTATACCCGTATGTTACAAGCCATTCTACAAATTTATGGTGAAAAACATTGTACTCTTCCCATGCATCACCTACATCATCAACAAAACTTACTTTAGCACTATTATCATTCGGATTTACTTTTCTTCTTCTTTTATAAACCGGTGAAAAAACCGGTTCAATACCTGAAGTTGTTTGGGTCATTAAACTGGTAGTACCTGTTGGAGCAATAGTTAGTAGTGCTATATTTCTCCTGCCGTTTTTTAACATATCACGGTAAAGTTGTTCATCTTCATTTTTCAGGCGCTGGATAAAAGGATTATCTTTTTCAAGTTGTGAATCAAATATTGCAAAGGGCCCTCTTTCCCTGGCAAGATGCATTGACGACCTGTATGCTTCAAGAGCAAGGGTTTTATGAATTTCAATTGAAAAATCAATTGCATTGTCACTGCCATACATCAATCCCATAGCAGCTAACATATCGCCTTCGGCCGTGATTCCTATTCCGGTTCTTCGCCCTTCTTTAGTCTTATAGCGTATATTGTTCCAAAGATTATTTTCAACCCTTTTAATTTCTTCATCTTCGGGATCTTTATTGATCTTATCAATTATTGCATCAATCTTCTCTATTTCAAGATCAATTATATCATCCATAATTCGCTGTGCATGATGCACATGTTCCTTAAACAGACTAAAGTTAAATATAGCCTTTTCCGTAAAAGGATTATCCACATAACCATATAGATTAAGGGCTAATAACCTGCAGGAGTCATAAGGGCAAAGGGGGATCTCTCCGCAGGGATTAGTGGAAGCGGTTTTATAACCAAAGTCAGAATAGCAATCCGGCACAGATTCCATTGTGATAGTATCCCAGAATAATATGCCTGGTTCAGCTGATTTCCATGCATTATG
>CBFCXR010000140.1:0-7022 GCA_965602045.1 uncultured Bacteroidales bacterium
TTTTTTTTCCTCCAGCCTGACGGGCTCTTACTTTTTCCTTGATGAAAAAGTAAGTAAGAAGTCTGAAGACTAAAATTATTATAAGTATGTCTTAAAGGCCCCAATTTCGTCATTGAGATCCAGCCTAAGGCTGGAGAAACAATCTGTAGCTCAAAATACAGATTACTTCACTTCGTTTGTAATGACGTTTGATTTTGGCCTTTGGGACAAGGTCGGAGTGATGTGAAACAGAGCAATATAGCAATGTAGCAATTTAGCAATACAACAATACAGCAATACAGCAATATAACAATATTACAATATTCCAATTCAACATTAATCGTAAACCCGGAAAAATATATACTTTTGCATAAAAACAGACACTATTATTGATCAAACGAAAGCATGTTTTCTTTAAACAAAATATTGAGGGAGAATATTAAAAATCTTGTTCCTTATTCATCGGCAAGGGAAGAATATACGGGAGAAGAAGCGGTATTTCTGGATGCCAACGAAAATCCGTATAATAGCCCATATAACAGGTATCCTGATCCGTTGCAAAATAAATTGAAAAAAAGAATATCTGATATTAAAGGCATTCCACAGGCTAAAATATTTCTGGGAAATGGCAGCGATGAGGCAATTGATTTGCTGATACGTGCTTTCTGTGAGCCACGTATTGATAACATTGTATCAATTGAACCATCGTATGGGATGTATGAGGTATGCGCCGATATTAATAATGTGAAATTTATAAAAGTACTGCTTAAGAATGACTTTCAATTAGACATAAACGCTATTTTGAAAACAATTAATATTAACACAAAGCTCATATATCTGTGTTCGCCTAACAATCCTACCGGTAATTGCTTTAACAAGCAGGATATTATAGAAATCTTACAAAATTTTAATGGATTAGTAATTGTTGATGAAGCATATATTGATTTTTCAACAAAAGAAAGTCTTTTATCAATTTTAAATGAATATAAAAATTTGGTAGTTTTGCAGACTTTTAGCAAAGCATGGGGACTGGCAGGTATAAGATTGGGAATGGCATTTGCTGATAAGGAAATAATTGATGTTTTAAATAAAATCAAATATCCTTATAACGTAAACAGTCTTACTTTAGAAAAAGCTAATGAAACCTTAAAAAATGACAGATCTAAAAATGCATGGATAGAACAGATATTAGAAGCCAGAGACCGGCTGATTGAAGAACTTGCAAATCTGCCTTTTGTAGTTAAGGTCTACCCCTCTGACGCTAACTTTCTGTTAGTTAAAGTGAATTCCGTAAAAAATATTTATGATTACTTAGTTAATAAAAAGATAATAATCAGAGACAGATCAAATGTTAGCTTATGTGAAGATTGCCTGAGAATTACAATAGGTACAAAAGATGAAAACCTATTACTTATGGATTCATTAAAAAAATATGTTTAAAATATTTTTATACTTATGAGAAAAGTGTTATTCATTGACAGAGACGGTACTTTAATAAAAGAACCAGATGACGAACAAGTTGATTCTTTGGAAAAACTTGAGTTTGTGCCAAAGGTATTCCGGAATCTGTTCTTAATTAAACAAAATCTGGACTATGAACTCGTTATTGTTACTAACCAGGACGGTCTTGGTACTGATTCTTTTCCGGAAGATATATTTTGGCTGGCGCATAACAAAATGATAAAAGCTTTTGAAAATGAAGGCATTGTATTCGATGAGGTTCTTATAGATAAAACTTTCTTACAAGATAATGCTGTCACCAGAAAGCCAAAAACGGGCTTATTAAAGAAGTATCTAAAAGGAGATTATGATTTGTCAAATTCATATGTTATTGGTGACAGATCAACTGATATTGAATTAGCCAAAAACATCGGGGCAAAAGGAATACTTTTTTCCGAAGAGAAAAAACGGGATGAGATTAAGAAAAACGGACTTGAAAAATATTGTTTACATATTACAAATGACTGGGATAAAATATATGAAATACTGGCATTTGGAAAGCGTAATGCTAAAATTCAAAGAAAAACAGGTGAAACCGATGTACTTGTTGAACTGAACTTAGACGGATCAGGTATATCCGAGATAGTAACAGGACTCGGATTTTTTAATCATATTCTTGACCAGATACCGAAACATGCGAACATTGATTTGAAATTAACAGTGAAAGGAGATTTGGAAGTTGATGAGCATCACACAATTGAGGATGTGGCTATTGCGCTGGGAGAAGCTATGAATCAAGCTTTAGGAAATAAGAAAGGCATTGAGAGATATGGTTTTGTGCTGCCTATGGATGATTCGCTTGCCCAGGTGGCTATTGATTTTTCAGGAAGAAACTGGATAGAATGGAATGTGGAATTCTTAAGGGAAAAAATCGGAGACCTGCCAACGGAAATGTTTTATCACTTTTTCAAATCATTCTCAGATGGTGCCAAATGCAACATGAATATTAAAGCTGAAGGTAAAAACGAACATCACAAAATTGAAGCAATATTTAAAGCATTTGCCAGGGCAATTAAAATGGCTATTAAGCGTGATGCATCTAACCTGGAAATACCTACAACCAAAGGAATATTATAAATGAAAGTTGTAATTATTAAGTATAATGCAGGCAACATAAAATCGGTAGATTATGCCCTGCAAAGATTAGGTTTAACGGCTGCAATAACAAATAAGCATGAAGATATTTTATCTGCCGATAAAATTATATTCCCGGGTGTTGGAGAAGCCAGCACAACAATGAGTTATTTGAAGAAAAATAATCTCGACACTCTTATCAAACAACTTAAACAGCCGGTACTGGGAATTTGCCTGGGTATGCACCTTATGTGTGAGCATTCTGAAGAAAGCAATACTAAGTGTATTGGTATTTATAGTGAAACAGTAAAGCTGTTCCGCCCTGAACCGGGAATGGAAAATAAAACCAAAGTACCTCAAATGGGATGGAACAACATTTATAATTTGAAAGATGGAATATTTGATTCATCAATGGAAAATAAATTTTTCTACTTCGTACATAGTTATTATGTTACAGAAGGACAACATACATCTGCCAAATGTGATTATATTATACCCTTTAGTGCCGGTTTACAGAAAGATAATTTTTATGCTACACAGTTCCACCCCGAGAAAAGCGGTAAGGTTGGTGCAAAAATACTGGAAAACTTTATTAAGTTATGATTGAAATTATTCCTGCAATTGACATTATTGAAGGTAAGTGTGTAAGGTTACAACAAGGAAATTATGCTTCAAAAAAAATATATAATGAGAATCCCCTTGAGGTAGCAAAAGCATTTGAAGATGCGGGATTAAGACGTTTACACCTTATTGATCTTGAAGGAGCGAAAGCAAAAAGTGTTATTAATTTAAAAATCCTGCAACTAATTGCATCAAATACAAATTTGATAATTGATTTTGGTGGAGGAATAAAAACCGATGAAGATCTGGAAAAAGTATTTCTCAGTGGTGCTTCACTTGTCACTGTGGGAAGTATTGCAGTAAAGGAGCCAAAAAAATTCAAATCATGGATAAATAAGTACGGAGGTGATAAAATTATTTTGGGAGCTGATGTGAAAAACCAGAAACTTGCTATAAGTGGCTGGACAGATATAACAGATATAAATCTGTTTGATTTTGTTAAAAATACACGTGAATATGGAATTAAATATATTCTGTGTACAGATATTTCAAAAGACGGAATGTTGAAGGGAACATCCATTGAGCTTTATAAAACTTTAAATGCAAAGTTCCCGGATCTTAAAATTATTGCAAGCGGTGGTGTTACAAATATCAATGAGATTGAAAAACTAAATGAATTAAATATTTACGGGGTAATCATAGGAAAAGCAATCTATGAAGGTTTGATTAGCCTGAAGGATTTAAGCAGGTTTGTCAAATAGCTAGTTTTAAATGTTAAATTTTAAATGTTAAATTTTGAATTGTTGAATGCAAAACTTTTGAATAGGCTAACACAAATTTCTACAAATGACAGCGAAGCAAATGACAATATTCAAATAATTTCCAGATCACAATTACTCAATGTTCAAAAATGGTTTGGAAAATTGAGATTTCGTAAATTGCAATTTAATAAGTAACCAATAATATTAATTTCATATGCTGGCAAAAAGGATCATACCTTGCCTGGATATAAGAAACGGAAAGGTAGTAAAGGGCATCAGATTTTTAAATATTCAGGATGTTGGTGATCCTGTTGAAATGGGTTCAAAATATTCTGATGAAGGTGCTGATGAATTAGTGTACCTGGATATTACTGCAAGCCATGAAAACAGAAAATTATTTGCAAATATTGTCAGGGACATAGCTATGCATCTGAATATCCCTTTTACCGTTGGCGGCGGCATTAATGAACTTAAAGATGCTGATGTACTGTTGAGTGCAGGTGCGGATAAAATATCCATAAATTCTGCAGCAGTTAAGAATCCTGATTTAATTGAACAGATTGCAAAAAATTTTGGAAGTCAGTTTGTTGTTGTTGCTATTGACGCGCAATTTAAAGAAAACAAATGGACGGTTTTTGTTAACGGTGGTAGAATTTCAACCGGGAAAGAATTATTTTCATGGGCAAAAGAATCAGAAGAAAGGGGAGCAGGAGAAATTCTTTTTACATCAATGAATCACGATGGAACTAAGAATGGTTTTGCCTGTGAAGCATTAGCCGGTTTATCAGAATATCTTTCCATTCCATTGATTGCGTCAGGCGGTGCTGGTAATATGGAGCACTTTTCTGAAGTATTTAACAGCGGAAAAGCCGATGCCGGTCTGGCAGCCAGCATATTCCATTATAATGAAATTTCTATACCACAACTTAAGAAATTTTTAAACAATAATAATGTACCTGTAAGGATTTGACTTTTATAAACAAATCAATTTTATAAATATGAAATCTAATGTTAATAAGGAAAACATCAATTTTTTGGTGTATTTGCAGGATTTAATAGACAAGCGAAAAGTTGAATTACCTGAAAAATCCTACACAACTAAATTATTTAAGAATGGATTGAACAAAATTGCTCAAAAGGTTGGTGAAGAGGCTATTGAATTAATAATTGAATCCGGGGAAAACAATGATAATCTCTTTTTAAATGAAGCTGCAGACTTGATTTATCATTTTATGGTATTACTATCTATAAGAAAACTCAGAATTGAAGATGTTATTGAAATTCTGAAACAAAGACATTACAAATAACAATATCTACAGTTTGTTAACTTTATTTATAAATTCCTTATTAGGAACAAATCCTAATTTATCAGCAGAAAACTCAGGTTTAATCCGGCTAACAAAGAACATATCTATTTTACCAATATTTTTTGCTTCTATTTTACCTCTGCAATCACAATCAAAGAAATCTTTGACGTATTTATAGGTGGTTCCGGAAATATTTACCATTCCTACATGTCCTGACTGTTCCATTCTGCTGGCTACGTTTACCGTATCACCCCATATATCATATGCAAATTTCTTCTTTCCTACAACACCTGCTACAACAGGACCAGTATGTATGCCAATTCGTAATTCCCAAACTGACAAATTATTGAGGACCTTGGAATCATTTAAAAGATTCATATAATTTTGAATTTCCAGACCAGCAAGCACAGCATCAAGCGGATTACTTTTGTTTCTAAGGGGCAATCCGCCTGCACACATATATGCATCCCCAATTGTTTTAATCTTTTCGAGATAATGATTTTCAATTATTTCATCAAATTTTGCAAAATAAGTATCAAGAATATTCACCAAATCTTTTGGTTCAAGTTCTTTGCTTATTCTTGAAAATCCTTTGAAATCTGCAAAAAATACAGATACCATCTTATATTGCCTGGTACCTGCCTTGCCTTTACTTTTAAGCTGCTTTGCAATTTCAAAAGGCAATATATTCAATAATAAGCTTTCTGACTTATTTTGTTCCTCTTCAATAAGTTGTTTTTGGGAGTTAATTTCTTCTTTTTGATCTTCAAGCATTGCATTTACTTTCTCCAGATTTTCTTTAATCATGAGCATGCGGGCATGTTGCTCGTTAAGCTCCTCTTCTTTTTTTTTCATTAAAGTTATATCAGTCTCAACCGCTACCAGCTTATCTATTTTTTCATTATGATTTAACTTTGGAGAAATAATTGTTTGTAACCACCTGTCTTCACCTGATTTTGTCTTTATCTTGGTAATGTAGCTAATAGGTTCCTTTTCTTTCACACACTTGCTGAATAAATTTAAAATATCTGTTTTATCACACAAACTAAATATTGTACTACCATATCTTTCCTTAAATTCCTCAAGTCTATAACCATGCAGATTTTTAAATCCTTCATTCGCCCACTCAAGTTCACCATTCGTACTAATTAATATAAATGAATTCTGAATAGAACCTGTTATTAAAGCCAGCCTTGCCAAATCCTCATTTTCCTCCTGATGAAGGTCTATTTCTAACTTAGCCTTTTCAACTAATTTATGTACTTCTATTGCCTTGTTGATTCTGGAATATAATTCAGAATTTTCAAATGGTTTGGTAAGATAATCTATAGCCCCGAGCTTAAATGCATCTTCAAGGTTTTTAGAATCATCATATGCAGTAATTACAACTACAGGAATATCTTTTGTTGCTTTTTCAGCACGAAGCATTTTAATCGACTCAAGTCCATCTACTTCAGGCATTCGAATATCCATCAGGATTAAATCAGGTAACTCACTAACAGCAATATCGAAAGCTTCTTTACCATCTGCGGCAGTTAAAATTTTATTGTCTTTATTATTGGAAAGAAGTGTCTCCTTCAGTAATTCCCTGTTCATTTTAGTATCATCAACCACAAGAATCTTATATCCCATACAATTTGTAGTATTTTTTTTATAGAAAAACTATATCTTAAATGTAAAAATAAATTTTAATAATTTAATATAAATTATTTTAACAACAATAATTATACGAGAATGCTTAAATATAGTTTTTTATATATTTTAAATACAATGGAAAAAGCGAAAGTTATTAAATATGTAAGAAAATGCTAATTTAAAATCCTTATGGAATTTAATAATA
>CBFCXR010000141.1:0-6953 GCA_965602045.1 uncultured Bacteroidales bacterium
GGGCAGGAAATAATAGAGAAAATCGACATTGGTGGTATATCATTGATCAGAGCTGCGGCAAAAAATTTCAGGGATGTAGCAATTATTTCTTCTCAGGTCCAATATAACTTACTGCTTGATATACTTAATAACAAAAAGGGGATTACATCACTTGAAGATAGGGAGAAGCTGGCTCTTGAAGCGTTTAATATATCTTCTCATTATGATACTGCAATTTTTAATTATTTTAACAGAAACAAGGACAGGAAAGTATTAAAGCAAAGTTATATTATTTCAGAAGAATTAAGATATGGTGAAAATCCACATCAAAAAGGCACATTTTATGGGGATTTAAGTAAAATGTTTGATAAAATTCATGGTAAGGAAATTTCATACAATAATTTATTAGATATTGAAGCTGCCGTTAATTTAATAGATGAATTTAATGAAACAACATTTGCTGTTTTAAAACATAACAACACATGCGGTATTGCATCAAGAAATATTTTGCTGGATGCCTGGAAAGCCGCTCTTGCAGGCGATCCTGTATCAGCTTTTGGCGGGATATTAATTACAAATGTTGAGTTGGATAAGGCAACAGCTGAAGAAATTGACAAGTTATTTTTTGAGGTGATAATTGCTCCTTCTTTTGCTGATGATGCTCTTGAGGTATTAAAAAGGAAAAAAAACAGGATAATACTTATAAGAAAAGAATGTGATCTGCCTGAAATACAATTCAGAACATTGTTAAATGGTATCATTGAACAAGACAGGGATCTTAAAATTGAAACGGCAGCGGATATGAAACCGGTTACGAAGCGTATACCTGGTGATGAGGAGTATACTGATTTTGAATTTGCTAATAAGATAGTAAAAAATTCTAAGTCAAATACAATAGTTCTGGCTAAGAATAAGCAGCTAATGGCAAGCGGTGTAGGTCAGACATCAAGGGTGGATGCTCTGAAGCAGGCTATAGCTAAAGCTAAAAATTTTGGATTCAAACTTGAGGGCGGAGTTATGGCATCCGATGCTTTTTTTCCTTTTCCTGATTGTGTGCAAATTGCAAATGAAGTGGGCATTAAATTAGTTATTCAACCTGGAGGATCAATTCGTGATAAAGAGTCAATTGATTATTGTAATGATAATAATATGGCAATGGTTGTAACCGGAGTAAGACATTTCAAGCATTAATCGAACATACTGAAGGTAAATTTCATTTTTAATGGACTAAATCAAATAACTTTGAATTATTTTAATCATTTTAAATACTTTATACACTATATTGTTTAATTAGGTAGTAAAAAAAAATTAACTTTAACCAGTATTTAAATAACAGAGTATTTATATGGGACTTTTTTCATTTTTAACTCAGGAATTGGCAATAGATTTAGGAACGGCCAATACCATAATAATCCATAATGATAAAGTCGTTGTTGATGAGCCATCAATTGTTGCAATTGATAATAATACCGGAAAACTTATTGCTATTGGTGAAGAGGCAAGGCAGATGCATGGTAAGACACATGAAAATATTAAAACAATACGTCCTTTGCGTGATGGAGTAATTGCAGATTTTAATGCAGCCGAACAGATGATTCGAGGGATGATTAAAATGATGAATACCAGATCCAGATTTATTACTCCTTCACTTAAAATGGTAGTATGTATTCCTTCAGGTAGCACAGAAGTTGAAATTCGTGCTGTTCGCGATTCATCAGAACACGCAGGAGGCAGGGATGTGTATATGATTTATGAACCTATGGCTGCAGCAATAGGTATAGGATTAGATGTAACAGCTCCTGAGGGGAATATGGTAGTTGATATTGGCGGAGGGACAACAGAAATAGCAGTAATTGCACTTGGCGGAATAGTATGTAATCAATCAATTAGAATTGCAGGTGATGGTTTTACTGCCGATATTCAAGCCTATATGCGGCACCAGCATAATATTAAAATAGGAGAAAGAACAGCTGAAGAGATTAAAATAAATGTAGGCTCTGCTTTGCCTGACATCGATAATCCGCCTCCGGATTATAATGTTAGAGGGCCAAATCTGATGACAGCAATGCCTATAGAAATTCCTATTTCATTTCAGGAAATTTCTCATTGTCTTGATAAATCGTTGTCAAAAGTGGAATCAGCTATTCTCTCTGTTCTTGAGCAGACTCCTCCGGAACTCTATTCAGATATTGTAGGTAAAGGTATATATCTGGCAGGAGGAGGAGCATTATTGCGTGGAATACCAAAAAGATTGTCAGATAAAATAAATATTCCTTTTCACCTGGCTGAAGATACCTTGCATGCTGTGGCTCGCGGTACAGGTATTGCTCTTAAAAATGTGGATAAATTTTCGTTTCTTATGAGATAATAGGAATTTTTGAGTATCCGGAATGAGAAATCTGCTTAGATTTATAGTAAGGCACAATTTTATCATTATTTTTATCTTTTTAGAAATTCTTGCCTTTATATTACTGATTCAATCGAATAAGTTTCATAGAGCAAAATATGTAAATTTTACATATTCTATTGCCGGGGGATTTTCAAAAGCTTTTGTCAATATAAAAGAATATGTTTCACTCAGGGAGGAAAACAGGAAACTTATAGAAGAGAATAATAAGCTCTATAACCTGCTGAAAAGTTCGTACCGGACAACTACGTTTAATGCTGTTCCGGCAAACGATACTACATACAAACGTATATATTTGTATATTGATGCTAAAGTGATTAATAATTCTACGAATAAGCAATATAACTATATTACTCTTAACAAAGGCAGAAATCACGGCATTGAGCCGGATATGGCTGTTGTATCGGATAAGGGTATCGTAGGTATTGTTAAAGATGTGACAAATAACTATGCTTCTATATTGTCATTATTAAATCGCAAGTTTAAGGTTAATGGTAAAATAAAAAGAAATGATTATTTCGGGCCATTATCATGGATAGGCAAAGGACACACAAAAGCCATACTAACCGATATTCCTCACCATGTTGAAATTTTGGTTGGTGATACAATAGTTACAAGTGGCTATTCGGCCATATTTCCTGAAGGCTATATGATAGGAATAGCATCAAGTTTTAAGTTAAAAGGAGGCAACTACTACGAGATTAAGGTGGACCTGGCTACTGATTTTAAAAATTTATCAAATGTACAGGTTGTAAAAAACCTGTTCAGAGAAGAGCAAATTGAATTGGAGAAATCTGCTGAAAAATGATTAAAGTATTACCCAGAAATATTGCACGCTTTATAATATTAATTACAGCACAGATTATAATCTTTAATAATATTGAGTTTTCAGGCTATATAAATCCATACATTTATGTATTATTTTTACTTTTACTTCCCTTTGAAACTCCGAAATGGACTCTTCTTATTTCAGCATTTCTTTTAGGTTTGTCAGTAGATTTATTCTCAGAAACATTGGGGATGCATACTGCAGCAACAGTATTTATGGCATTTCTCAGACCTTATGTGTTAGAGATTTTCTCTCCGCGAGACGGATATGAATCAGGCACCTTCCCCAGAGTAGCATATTATGGAGTAAGCTGGTTTACAAAATATGCATTTGTATTAATTTTAGCACATCATTTATTGCTTTTTTATATTGAGATTTTTAGGATTGGTGGATTTTTCAGTACATTTTTAAGAGTTTTGCTAAGTGTTATTTTTACTTTAGGCTTTATTGTAATCAGCCAGTTTTTTATTTATCGACGATAGAAGATGGATCAATATACAGTAAGAAGATATATAATAAGTGCGATATTTATTATTATTGCTGCAATTTTTATAATTAGACTGTTTTTTCTGCAGGTTATTAATACTTCTTATAAACTTTCAGCCGAAAATAATTCGAAACGAATAGAGATTCTCTATCCTGCCAGGGGCTTGATATTTGACAGGGAAGGAGAATTGCTGGTTTATAATCAGCCGGCTTATGATTTAATGATCGCACCATATGAACTGGAAGAGTTTGATAGCATCGAGTTATGTAACATTTTGAATATTGATATTAAAAGACTAAGAGAAGGTATAAAAAAATCATACAAGCACAGGAGAGATCCGTTTATAAAACAGATATCACCTGAAACCTATGCTGTACTGCAGGAGAAATTGTACAAATTTCCAGGTTTCTATGTAAGATCCAGGACATTAAGAAAATATAATAATGAAATTGCCGCCCATGTTTTGGGGTATGTGGGAGAGGTGGATGAGAAATTTATTGAGGAAAATGAATATTACGCTTTGGGCGATTACATTGGAATAAGCGGAATAGAACATTCATATGAACAATTTATCCGTGGCAAAAAGGGGCAAAATGTATTCCTTGTTGATGTTCATAGCCGGATTAAGGGACCGTATCAGAATGGCAGATTTGACAGGGATGCGGAAGTTGGAAGGAATATTACCTGTAGTATTGACAGCAAATTACAGACCTATGGAGAAAAATTAATGAAAAATTACAGAGGCAGCATTGTGGCTATTGAACCATCAACAGGGGAAGTTCTTGTATTAATTTCATCACCTGCATATAATCCTTCATTATTAATTGGAAGGCAACGATCTGCCAATTATATAAAGCTGGAAAATGACACTCTTAATCCTTTGTTTAACAGGGCATTGATGGCAAATTATCCTCCCGGCTCGACCTTTAAACCTCTGAATGCTTTGATTGCCCTTCAAGAAGGGGTTGTTACCTATAATACAAAATATTATTGTGATCTTGGTTATTACGCCAGAAATATCCAGGTAGCCTGCCATATGCATCCTTCTCCGCTCAATTTGCCGCAAGCAATTCAACATTCATGCAATGCATACCTGTGCAACGTATACAGAAGAATTCTTGAGGATAAAAAATTCGAAAGTATCAGCGATGCATTTAATAACTGGCGCGCTCACGTTATTTCATTTGGATTCGGAGACAAACTGAACTCTGACTTTACAAATGAACTCAGAGGATTTATTCCTGCAGCTTCTTATTACGATAAATATTACGGGGAAAATGGCTGGAAAGCATTAACCGTAATCTCACTGGCTATCGGGCAGGGCGAATTACTTATTACGCCTATACAGCTGGCAAACATGTCTGCAGCAATTGCTAACCGGGGGTATTATTTTATTCCTCATGTAATAAAAGAAATTGACGGAATTGATACGATTGACCACAGGTTTACCCATCGGAATTATACAACCATCGACTCAGCCAATGTTGAAATAATAGTTGAAGGAATGGAACAGGCAGTTAATGGCGGACCCGGAAGTACTGCAGGAATTGCAAAACTGAGAGATATAATTATTTGCGGTAAAACGGGAACAGCAGAAAATCCGCAAGGAAAAGAACATTCTGTATTTACTGCATTTGCTCCAAAGGATGATCCGAAAATAGCCATTGCTGTTTACGTTGAGCATGGCGAATGGGGGTCACGTTATGCTGCCCCTATTGCCAGCCTGATGATTGAAAAATATCTGACAGATACAATATCATATTATAGAAAATGGTTAGAGAAGAGAATGCTAAGTCAAAATTTATTATATACTAATTGACACGAAGAATCGACATATTGGCAAATATTGACTGGGTGACTATAGCACTTTATATAATCCTGATTGTTTTTGGATGGATGAATATTTTTGCTGTAAATTACAATGAACAGTTCAAAACAATATTTGACACTAATCAAAAATATGGCAATCAGCTGATATGGATAGCCATATCACTTATTACAATATTTGTAATTTTTATTATTGATTATAAGTTTTATCCTTTTTTTGCATATGTTATTTATGGATTCGCAATAGTATTATTACTTTCAGTATTGGTTTTTGGAAATGTCATACACGGGTCCAAATCATGGGTGACTGTTTTCGGTATTAATTTACAACCGTCTGAGTTTGCAAAAATTGCTGCTTCATTGGCTATTGCAAAATATTTAAGCAGCTATAATGTAACTATAAGAAGTTTTAAATCAATAGTTATCCTTTTTGCATTTGTTACAATTCCCGCTATATTAGTCTTTTTGCAGCCTGACTGGGGCACTACAATAGTGTTCTGCTGCTTCTTCCTTGTATTGTTCCGGGAAGGACTACCCGGATGGGTACTAATTCTGGGAGCAATAATCATAGGATTGTTTATAGGATCATTAGTATTCTCAAAGCTTGTTACAGTTTTAAGCTTGATAACTCTGGCAATGATAATAAACTATGCAATAAATAAAAAAATTAAACATATTGTTATTGCCGGATTAATGTTCATATCTATCTATTCGGCAATTAAAATTGTAAACTTGTTTATTAAATATGATTTAAGTGAGTATTTGTATGTACTTATTTCTTTAACGTTATCATCGGTTATGAGTCTGATTATTGCACTAAGATATAAAATTCAAAATGTTGCAGTAATTTTATTATTCCTGTTTAGCTTTATTGCCTTTACTTATTCAGTGGATTATGTTTTTCATAATGTCCTTAAACCACACCAGCAAAAAAGAGTGAATATTTTACTTGGGAAAGAATCTGATCTGCGGGGTTATGGTTATAATGTTAATCAGTCAAAAATAGCTATTGGCTCAGGGGGATTCAAAGGCATGGGATTTCTGAAAGGAACCCAGACAAAGCTTGATTTTGTACCCGAACAAAGCACTGATTTTATATTTTGCACAGTTGGTGAAGAATGGGGATTTGTTGGTACATCATTAGTAATAATTATATTTACGCTGCTTTTGTTAAGGATAATATTTATAGCTGAAAGGCAGCGATCATCTTTCAGCAGAATTTATGGTTATTGTGCCGCTTCAATAATCTTTATTCATTTTGTAATTAATATTGGCATGACAATAGGTTTATCCCCGGTTATTGGAATCCCTTTACCATTCTTTAGTTATGGAGGTTCTTCCTTACTGGCATTTTCAATTTTACTATTTATTCTAATTCGCCTGGATGCCTCAAGAATGGCTTATCTTAAGTAAGTAATTTTTTT
>CBFCXR010000142.1:0-6908 GCA_965602045.1 uncultured Bacteroidales bacterium
ATTTGTAACCTTTTTTCAACAAAAAAGGCTGCCTAATACTTTTTAGACAGCCCCTTTTTTATTTAAAATATTCCGCCTTTGAGAAATTTACGTAAAATTCAAGGAAAATTTGTGTGCGGCAGACAAAAAAGTAAGTCGTCTCGCATGCTGCGAGACGAAACAAATGGCTTGCGGGAAGGAAAGCCTGACTACGGTCAGACAGGCAAATGTAATTGCCGGTCCTTTTCTAAGCCCTATGGTGATTGCTATTCACAATATTTATATTTATTTATCGGAATATTCCAAGGACATCTTTAAAATTTTTTGTATTATTATTATCTCTTTTTGCAGAAGAGTTATTAATAATATTTTTGTCTTTAATTAAATATTTCCATAATGAAAACTCACAAATTACTTCCTTTATTGATTATACTTTTTCCGTTAAATTCTTTTTGTCAGTTCAAAGCAAATATAATAAATGTTATAACTGGCAATGAACGTAAATATATTGTCTATTCAGAACTGACAAAGTATAGATATGAATTTGAGGAAGAAGGTATAAAAGGTGTTGTTATAGTAAATCCGGATGCAAATCAAACATTTGTACTGTTCCCTGATAAGAAATTTGTAAATAAATCTACCTGTGACGGTATGATGAGCAGAATGAATGATCCTGTGCAATCTTATATGTGGTACAAAATGTATGGGAAAGAAAAACAAGCCGGAAATGAAGAGATTAATGGTTTCAATTGCCAGAAAAAGGAATTATACCAGGGAGACTCAAAAATATTTACGATGTGGTTTTCTGAAAAATTGAACTTTCCTGTTAAGATTCTTAGTCATTTCTCAGAAAATACATACATGGAACTGAAAGATGTAACATCATGGAAACCTGAAGCATCCTGGTTTGCTATTCCTGAAGATTATACTGAAGTAGATGATAATTTACGCCCGGTAATTCCTGAACCACCGCCACCCGACAGCTGGGAAATTAAGGAAGCGTCGATTCCATTTAAAGAAAGCGTAGCAAGAGGTGTAAAGCTTAAACTAAAGGTTGACAATTCTGTATATCATAAAATGGTTATTTCAAATGAGAGCGAGAGCCCGGCTAAAATTGTCCGTCACCTGCTAAGAAACGGACAGGAATTAAGCGACGATGAGCAGGGACCTTTGGAATACAGGATCAAAAGATTACACAGTGGTGAGAAAAAGACCTATACATTTGACTGGAAAGCAGGCGATGAGGTTATTATTGAAATTTATGAAGGTGAAATGAATATAGATATACATACTGAATGATTTTTATGATCGGGAGTGAATCCAATGAAAATTAATATAAGTCAATTATTATGAAAAAGGAAGCAACGCACAATCGCAGGCAGTTCTTAAAAAAGAGCTTTAAATCAGCAGCCCTGGCTGCTGTTATACCTGTAAGTATCAATCAAAAAAACGCGCTTAACAGTAATGAGATTCATGAAGGCAAACTTATATACAGAACCCTTGGCCGGACAGGGATTAGAGTGCCAATAGTAAGTATGGGGGCAGGGGATACTAATAATCCTAAATTAATTGAAGCCGCACTGGATTCCGGCATAACACTCTTTGCTACTTCTATTTATTATGGAAACGGGAATAATGAAATAATGTTAGGAGAGGTGATGAAAGAACGAGATCGTGATTCGATTGTGATAATGACCAGTGCCTCACCAGGAGGAATAGACCATAAGGCAGGATTATTTACAGATGAGTCGAAAGCCGAGCCATTTATTAAAAGCTGCGAACAAAGCCTGAAGAATCTTAGAACGGATTATATTGATATATTTTTGCTTCCATTTGCTGCCAGGAGAGAATCTGTATTTTTTGAGCCATTATTAAAAGCTATGGAACAAATTAAAAAAACGGGAAAAGCAAAATTTGTAGGTATTGCAACTCACAGTCACGAAGCAGAAGCAATTAATGCAGCAGTTGAAACCCAATTATATGATGTTGTTATGACTACTTATAACTTTAAGAAAAGCAACATTTATGAAATAAATAAGGCACTGGATAATGCGAATAAAGCAGGACTTGGCGTAATTGCCATGAAAACTATGGCAGGTGCTTATTGGGATAAGGAAAGAACATTGCCTGTTAATACAAAAGCTGCTTTAAAATGGGTACTTCAAAATGAGAATATACACACAGCCGTACCAGGTATTACTACCTATGAGCAATTGAAACAGGATATTATGGTTATGTCCGATCTGAAGTTATCCGAAGAAGAAAAGGCTGATCTTAAACTGGCTCAGAGAAATACACAAAACGGTATCTATTGCCAGCAATGCGGAAAATGCATTGGTCAATGCCCGGAATCACTCGATATCCCTACCTTAATGAGAAGCTATATGTATGCCTATGGATACAGGAATATATCCCATGCCAAAACAACATTGCCCGATGTATCATCATTACCCTGTAATAATTGTGAATACTGTCAGATAGATTGTCCTATGGGATTTAATATAAAGCAAAAGATTATTGACATTGCCCGGCTGCAAAATGTTCATGATGATTTTATTACTTAATTATTTTGTTCACTGACCTAATATAGCATGTCAATTAAACATTTTTAGTTATCTAAAAATAATGCTTGCTTAGATTTTGTTTATTATCTTACTTCTGATTAAATTCAGAGTTAATAATCTGGTATATGATTTGTTATTTGCAAATGAAGATATAATACTGTAAATCTGTTTTTTATAATATTTTATTTTAACCAATAATTTAACATCATGAAGAACTTTAGTACAATTTTTACTATTGGCCTTTTATGTTTTGTTATTACCGGATGTGCCACACTCACTAAAAGCCAGTTTGAGGCAATTGAAAAATTTGCCGAATCTACCGGGAATTTCTCGGATTATCCCAGTGGAGTGATGAAATCACTCGATGAAATATGCTATAATCGAAACATGCTGGAAGCAGCTACATTGGGACCAGAAAAAGTTGTTGTTGAAGTAAAGAGTCTCTATAATTATCGAAAACAAAATCATGCCCTGTCATCAAAGGCAGATATTAGTTTTAAGATACTGGACCAGTACGCAAATGCACTGGCTATGCTTGCTGCAGACACGCATGAAGAAAAACTAAAGATACAGGCTAAAGCACTTGGCAATAACATAGATACTCTTATAGTGAAGTATAACAGCATAAGCGATGTCAAGCGTAACCTGCCGGTTAACCTGGGAAAAGCAGCAGGACAACTTTTAATACTGGGAGGAAATCAATGGATCCGTTGTAAGCAGGCTAAGTGGCTTCGGGAATATATAATATCCGGTGATACTTTGGTGCAGGAAGTATGTAAAAATATCGAAACCTACCTTGAAGATGAAGCTATAAGTGACCTTATAGAAAATGAAGAATCCTCTGTGGATGACGCTTATCTTTCTTTCCTCAAAGCTAAAAAGCCGGATCCGGAACAACTACGTTCCCTTTATAATCCTTTGTATACAGAGATGCTTGAACAACTGGATAAAACCAGACAGCTGAAAGAAAAGTCTTTAAAATCCATTGCATCTCTCAAAAAGGCACACAGTAAACTTGCAGATATGGTAATAAAAAGAAAAAAACTTAAAGACCAGATTGAAGAGGTAAAAAATCTGTATTTCGAAATTTATACTACAAAGGAGATCTTTGAAAAAATTAAAATCGTTGATAAACCTTAAAAATTAAAAAAATGACTATCCGGGATGAAAGAAGAAAAGCCCTTGCTGAAATAAGATCAGCAAAAGCTGAAATCAATAACCAACGATTCACCGCTGGCATAACTGATGAACAAAGGGATAAACTTGAAGAGAGTCTGTTGGCATTGAAAAAAATCGAACGTCAGCTAATTACTGATATCAAAAAGGAATTGATTAGTAAGCTGAAAACAGATTCCAAACCCCTGAAAGAACTGTCAGAAAAAATCAAAGAATCGACAGAAAAACTCAATGTTGTTGCAGAAAAAATTGAAAAAGCGGCCACAGCTATCGAAATCCTGATAAAGGCTGTGGAAAAAGGCATTAGTTCCGGACTGCTTTAGATGTTTTTGCTTTTAACTTGATACAAAAAACCTGACTGCTTTCCATTTGCATTAGTTATATTTGTACCGGCAAAGACATGCAATATTTCAGCAGGGTGTGCGTTTTAACTTATATTTTAAATCAAAATTACGTAAAATTTTTACCAGCTATAAATGAAACTTAAACAACTACTACTAACAACTATCAGCATCTTATTATTTTCTTCATTGTGGTATGATATTTCTTCGCAGGAAATAAATGAAAAACCTGGTTTAGGCAGGGGGAGCATAGAAAGTCAATTCAATTACGTGATTTATAGATCGGAAAAGGCCGAAGACTATAAAATGGTTAAGGCATGGTGGCTTTATAAACTGAAATCTGAGGTTCTTGATACCTTAAAAGAATTCCGGAAAGATTTCCAGGATACTCTTAGTTTTTTATCTACAAAAGAGACTGAAGTTGATTCCTTATTAACGGTTTTGTCGACTGCAGAAAATAAATTAACCAACGCTAATAATGAAAAAAACAGTATTAAGTTGTTAGGTATTAAAATGGATAAAACAGTTTACAACAGTATAATGTGGTTAACAATAGTAATACTGGCAGTATTCCTGGTTATATTTATATCGTTATTTAAGAGAAGTAATGCAGTAACCTCAGGTACTATATCGGAGTTAAATACAATTAAGAATGAATATGAGGATCACAGGAAACGGGCTCTTATACGTGAACAAGAAGTAGTAAGACGGCTTTATGATGAGATATTAAAATACAAAGATAAACTTAAGGAGCTGGGAGAAAATATTTCATAAACTTAAGCATATGTAAATAAAAATGCATTTTCCATGCTATTGACGGTATGCAAACCTCGTGAAAAATAACTTAATCATATTATATCTATCCGCCTGATTTCTTTATTTTATAGCCATCTTTTTGTAACAATTCAAAAATCTTATCCCTGAAATCGCCCTGAATAATTATAACTCCATCTTTAGCAGAACCTCCGACACCAAACTTAATCTTAAGGCTTTTTTCCAACGATTTTAAATCATCTGATTTACCAATAAACCCGGAAATTAGTGTAACTGTTTTTCCGGCACGTGCTTTTCTATCAAGCATCACTTTCAGGTTTTGCTGATTGCGCGGAAGTGTTTCATTTTCTTCTTCGCCCCTGTAAGAATATTTAAAATCCGGATTTGTTGAATACACAACTCCTTCGGTTTTCCTTTTGCGCTTTCCTGACATATTTTTTTTAAAACATAAAGGTAAGGAATTAATTATCTTTGACCTTAAATCATTATTGAGAATAAAATATATGAATTTAGAAAATCGTAAATATAAATAGCATATTTGATCTTGCAATTATTAGTATTATAATCTAAATTATTATGAAATGAAGATTATCAGAAACACCTTGTGTTATATAGTCTGTTTTTTGCTTTATAATAATTCTCTGGTTTTAGCTCAGTTTGAAGAATTCTGCTTAAGATATGATACTTTGTCCACAATTGCCGGAAAGGGAGAATTATCAGATAAAGGTATTAATGGCTGGGAACCTGCATATGAAGGAGGAAGTGCTATTAATGCCGAGTTATCACGCCCCCATTTTGCTATGGCTGACAGTTCAGGCAATATTTATGTTGCTGATAAAGACGGACATGCTATTAGAAAAGTAAATTCATCGGGAATTATTTCAACGGTTGCAGGGACCGGAGTTGCAGGTGATAACGGGGATGGCCCCGGCACCGGATGCCAGCTAAGCAGCCCAAACGGCATATGGGTCCTGGAAGATGGTACGGTTTATATACTTGATTTGGGTAATAACTATGTACGTAAATTAAGTAATGATGGAAATCTGGTTACTTTATTTAAGGATTCAGCAGGTATATCTATTGGCAGGGGCATATGGGTCAGCCAAAGTGAGGACTTAGTATATTATGCAAGCAATACTAAAGTAAAAAAATGGACAGAAACCGGCGGACTTGTTGATTATTCCACCGGATATAGTTCACTTGGTGCAATAATTGTTGATCCCTCAGGTTACCTGGTAGTTACCGACAGAACAGCGAACAGGGTATACAGAGTTAATGAAGATGGCAGTAATGAAATTATTGCAGGTAACGGTCTTATTTCAGGTGGAGGTGATGGTTATGAGGCAATTGAGACAGGTTTATTTGGTGTAAGAGGTATCTGGTTTCTGGATGATCAATCATATTTACTGGCAACACATGAAGGAAGCCAGATCTGGTATGTAGATGTTTCGGGGATAATACACCTTTTACTTAATGGAGCAGAAGGTGATGGATTTCATTCAGGAGACGGAGAACATTTTAAGACTGAAGGTTATAAAATCAGCGAAGTAAGAGGAATTTCAGTTGATCATGACGGCAATATTTTAATTACTGAAAACGACAGAGGCTATATCCGGAAAATCAGATACAATACTGAATTTACGCAAATTACAGAATGGCAACAGCAAAATGTATATGATCTAAGCGTTTATCCAAATCCATTCAATTCAACAGTTACAATTCGCTATAGCCTTACCGAAACTGCACTGGTAAAAATTGAAATTTTTAATATGCTTGGTACTAAAATTAAATCTTTAGTAAACAACCTTCAATCTCCAGGTATTCATAGTGTTATCTGGAATGCTTTAAATCAATCCGGAGAACAAACAGGGAAAGGAATATACTTTTATCATATACATATTGGTGATTTCAGTACAACAGGTAAGATACTGTATGTTGAACAGGAGTAAGTGCAACAGGCACTAAACCTGTGGCAGGCTTTACAGCCTCTACAACTACCATTACGGAAGGCCAGAGCATTCAATTCACTGATCAATCCACAAATACGCCAACTAGTTGGAGCTGGAATTTTGGT
>CBFCXR010000143.1:0-6687 GCA_965602045.1 uncultured Bacteroidales bacterium
AAAGAATTTCTTTATTTAAAATATTATTAAATCTCCTCTTAGCTACATATCCCATGCCTGAACTAATTATCGGGATCAATAAATATCTCATGCCAATTTGCTGAAAGTAAGTACCAAAATCCATTTGCGACATTGGCAATAAAATTATAACGTCTAACAAAATATTGATAATAAACCAACAAAGGCCAACAATTATACCTTCTCTAACGAAATTCTCACTAATCTTCCGGAAAAAATGTACAAGTAAAAATACTCCAACTAAGCCGCCTTCAACTATCATAATTGATTTGAAAAAGAACTCATTTATGCTTAATTGCTGTGTTTCCATATCAAAAAACAAGAATGATGTAACAAATGGAACAATCCAGGTTATTAGCCCGAATAAAAACATTTTTAAATATTTATTCATTTTTTTATGTTTAAGGTTATACAATAAGTTGCTGATTTATAATTGATAATCTATTAATGATTAATAATAAATAATAAAAATAAATAAGTGATGTGACAACCCTATGTCAGGAGAGTTCAAGAATTAAGATTTACGATTTTAGATTGTTAAATTATTCAATAATAGAGCAATTCAACAATAGAACAGTTGTTACACATAATGATTCTTTAATTCATTTACAAGCTCTTTCATAACTGACATTAATTTATCCGGTTTAACTATTTCTGCCTTGTCACCATGCATTAAAAGCCATCTGCCTATATAGTATAAGTCATCGACAAGAAAATGCATCTCAATCCGGGATTCTGCATCTTTTTCTTCAACAAACCCGTAATAATATTTTGGATGCTCAAGGTAACTTTTTAATGATTTGTCGAATCTGATGACTACAGGTTTAAGATCCGTCGTCCTTGTTAATTCATTCCAATATTCCTTTAGAGATTTCTTATTTTTAATATCATAATTCTCATCAGTTAATCTCAGGCCCATTATCCTGTCCATCCTAAAATCCCTGTAATCATTACGCAGCCTGCAAAATCCTATCAGGTGCCACGAATAACTGTAATAACATAATCCTATGGGTTCAATAATCCTGTTCCTGGTTATTTTATCGTTATATAATGCCAGGTAATCTATAATTATAGCTTTCTTCCGGGCAAGTGCCTGTTGAATATCAGTGAGAAAGTTATTGGGAAAATCTTCTTCCTGTGCCGGTTTATTGTATAATACCTTTATATAAGAATCCAGATTGTTAAGATAATCCTTTTCCCTGTCAGACAAAACAGATTTTATTTTGTCAAGTGCAGATTTAAAATGCTTATTTATTGATATATCGGTAAATTTTTCTACCAGTTTCTCAGCAGTAAGTAATGAGCTGGCTTCTTCTTTTGTAAACATTACCGGCGGCAGGTGATAACCCTCGCATAGGAAATATCCGGTCCCTGCTTCTGCACCTATAGGAATACCGGCTTCTTCAAGAGCCCTGATATCACGGTATACAGTTCTTATACTTATATCAAATCTTTCGGCAATTTCATAGGATTTGATAATTTTCCTGGTTTGTAACAGAATTAAAATAGCAGATATTCTGTCGATTCGGTTCATTTATGTATTATATAGTATTAATGAATAATTAAAGTATATCACTAAATTACAAAACAAAAAGAATTAAGAAAAAGTCTGTAATGTTCTGTTTATAACTATTAATGAGGAATAAAAAAGAAATTCTGGGTTTTTTGATTTGTATATTTCACAAGTTCATTATTTTCTTTAACCTTAGCATCATAATTAAAATTTATTAATAATTCCAAAGTTTTGCTCTTGTTTTCCTGCTCCCATAGCTCACAATATATTAATGGCCGATGCTTATTAATTAGTTCCCTACCTCCTTTAAGTACAAAATATTCAAAGTTCTCAACATCGATTTTTATTGCGTTAATCTTTTTATTATTTATATCTATTTCATTAATATCGTCAAGCTTCTTTACAGGAACTTTAAATACTTCCCCTTCGTTATTTCCTTCAATGGATTCATGAAGTACATGACTCAATCCTTGCATTTTAACGGAATTTATAACCGGCATAACCATCTCAATTTCACCATTTTCATCACCCAGTGCACATTCAATGATTCGTACATTTTTTAATTTAAAGTATCTTACTATTCTCTCAAGAGTTTTAATATTCTGAGGTATCGGTTCAAATGAAAATATTGTTGAATTTTTTAACTTCTTTGCAAAATGGACTGTCATAATACCAATATTCGCACCAATATCAAGAACTAAACCATTATCGGGTACTAAGTCTAAGAAATAGATAAAATCTTTTTCATTTTTATCCCATCTTAATTTTTTTATAATAAATATTGAAAAAATAAAAAGGTAATTATCAAATCCTAGTAATTTTTGAAGTATGAGTTTGACCAGATTTTTCAGCATTTTTATATTTTTATCATTCAAAAATACATAATATTATACTTTATTACCGTTTGTTAAGTTTGATATCTTAAATATCAGGACTAAATAAATAAGAATAGTAAGCTACAGTTATGAGTGTTAATGAATTTCTTGAATTATTAATTAAAGAACTGGAATCAAATCATGAATTATGTCACTATTACAGGATACTTGATTCCAAATCCTCTTTTTTATTCAGAAAAGCCTACCTGGAGCAAAGACTGCAATTTGTTGATAAATCTATAACCAAGACTAATAATATCATTTGGGATACCGGTTGCGGATATGCTACAACCAGTATATTTTTAAGTCTTAATGGGTATAATGTAATTGGTACCACATTGGAATATTATTATGATAAAATTCAGACAAGACTGGATTATTGGAGCAAGTTTGGAGATTTAAGCGCATTGAAAATCAAATATGAAAATCTGTTTGATGCTAAATATGACCCCGGCACTTTTGACGCAATAATATTACAGGATACACTGCATCATATTGAACCAATATCTGATGCTGTGGATATACTTTATAAGGCGTTAAAAGATGATGGTAAGATTATAATTTCCGAGGAAAACGGCAACAATATTGTTTGTAATATCAAGCATTTTAAGGAAAGAGGTTTTAAAAGAATCGCTGAAATATATGATGAAAGGCTAAATAAAAAAATCATGTTTGGCAATGAAAATACCCGTAGTTTGAAAAAATGGATAAAAATATTTAGTGATAATAACTTTAGTATTGATAATAAAAATACCGAATATATAAGACTCTTTCCTCCTGTTTTTTTTAATGATAAAAATTATGCCAAATTAATTAATACGGAACAAAAGATATGGAAAAAGAATAGTATAGTTCGCGAATTTCTTTTCTTTGGCATCAATTTCTTAGCACTAAAGAAAATTATAAGATAAATCATTCTTAATTCATGAACCTAGACTTTGATACCCATAACAAGGATATCGTCAATCTGGTCGAAATTACCTTGCCAGTCGGTGATGGTCTTATCAAGTATATCTCTTTGTTCCATCATTGGCTTGTTATGAATTTCCACCAGTAATTCCCTGAATCGGCGAATCCCAAATTTTTTCTTGTGTTCCCCGCCAAATTGATCTAAATACCCATCTGAGAAAATATATAACATATCATTCTTATGCAATTTAATTTTATTATTTTTAAATGGCCGGTCATATCTTTCCGAAATACCGATAGGCATTTTATCTGCTTTAACTTCCTTCAGCTCTTTTTTTCTTATTAAGTATAACGGATTATGTGCTCCTGAATACTGAAGTAATTTTGCTTCCTTATCAATAATAATTAATGCAATGTCCATACCGTCTTTGGCTTCACCTTCCCTGCCTGTTTGATGTAATGAATGCATAACATTAGATCTTAACTGATCCAGTATCTCATGTGATTTAACCGTAGCATTTTTATTTACGATTTCATTTAAGAATGCTATACCCAGCATGCTCATAAATGCTCCCGGAACACCGTGTCCGGTACAATCAGCGACGGCAATAATACTTTCATTACCTCTTTGAGTTGTCCAGTAATAATCTCCACTTACAATATCTCTGGGCATATTTAAAATGAAATGTTGCGGAAATATCCGGGATATAAAATCTCTTGGCGGAAGAACTGCCTTTTGAATCCTGCTGGCATATGTAATGCTGTCAGTGATTTGTTTCTTTTGGTAAGTAATAACCTTGTTTTTCGCAACCAACTCAAAATTTGCCTTTTTCTTTTGAAAATATTGCCTGCATATGATTATGGAAAATGCAACCACAGCTATCAATCCGGCCAGACTAACGAGAATAATCAGCTGTTGACGTTTTGTCTTTTCTTTTTCATTTGCCAGCTCAAGATTTTTAATCTCCATTTCTTTTTGTCTTCTGTTAGCTTCATATTCAGCTAAAAGCTTTTGTTTTTGTATTTGTCTTCTTAGTGAAGCAATTAATACCATTTTATCTTCCTTTCTCTCCTTTAAGATACCTTCAAAAATCTGAGTTTTTTTATCACGTATACTATGTTTTAATTCTGTAAAACGTTTCTGGTGTTCATAAGCCTTTTTATAATCTTTTACTTTTGAATAGACTTCTGAGAAAGCCCTGTTATTTCTTGCAACAACTTCCAGATATTCAATTTGATCAGCTACAACATTACTCTTTTTATAATATTCAATTGCATGGGAATAATCTTTTAATCCCTTATAAGCATTTCCAATATTATGTAATGATGCTGCTACACCTTTTTTAAAATCTATCTCCTCCTTTATTTCTATTGATTGCTGGTAATAGTCAATAGCTTTCCTGTATTTATTCCCGTCATAATTAATATTTCCTATATTATTCAGTGCTATGGAAGCCTGTTTACGATCACCTATTTTGTTTGTGGCATTTAAAGACTGCACGTAGTAATCATTTGCATCCTTAATTTTGCCCATATTGTAATATGCACTGCCAATATTGTTTAATGTCGCAACAACATTTTCTGCCTTATCCAGATTCTTATCGATCTCAAGTGATTTTTGATAACTTTCAACCGCTTTTCCCAAATCATTTTGTTCAACATAGACGTTTGCGATTTTCTCATGAAGCGCAGCTTCTTCTTCTTTTTCTCCTAAATCCTCAGCTATATCAAGAGATTGTTCATAATACTTAACGGCATTATCAAACTGGAATGTATTTTCATATACCTGTCCAATATTATCCAGAATTACTGATGAAACCTTTTTATTTCCCAATTCTTCGTTTATTTTATACGATTCTTTATAATTTTCTACTGCTGTTTCATATTTCCCTGAATCATAAAATGCTACGGCAATATCATTTAATACCACAGAAGCTCCTTCAGTATCTCCGGTTTCTTTTTTTAAATCCAGTGATTTTTTATAGTATTCAATAGCTCTACCCAGATCATTTCTGTTATGATATAAATTTCCAATATCACTTAATACCTCTCCTTCACCGGCCTTGTCACCGGATTTTTCCTTCTCCTTCAAAGTTACCATGTATTTACTGATTTCTTCTTTAGTATCTACTTCAACATCAGCAGAATCGATATTGCCGGACTTAGCTTTTGTTTGTTCAGCAAGCAATTGCTTTTCTTCTCTTAATCCATCTAGTATTTTATTTATTTCATTTATTTTTTGGTCCGGATATTTTTCACCTGGTTTTGTTTTTGAAGCTTTAAGTAATATTTCCCTGGCTTCTTTATATTTCTCGAGTGATATTAAATTCTCAGCTCTCTTAACCAGTTTATTGTATTCTATATCCTTTTCCTGTGCCTTTTTGCTTTGTTCCTTAATAACAACTGTTTTTTCTTTCTCTGAAACTAGTTTTTTAATTTCTTCTATTTTCCTTTTCGGATATCTCTCATCGGGCTTTATTCTTAAAGCCTGTAAATAGAATTTTTCAGCATTGGAGATGTCTTTTGTTCTAAAGTAACCATCAGCCTTTGCTAAAATATTGCTATACTCTTTTTCCTTAGTAAGTTCTTTTTCTTTTAAATTACTTTCAACTGCTTCCCTGTTATCATTTTCAAGCGATTTATCTATCTTAGCTAACATGCTTACGGGATAATCAGCACCGGATTTGATTGACAGTGCCCGCTTGTATGATTCTTTCGCATCTACCAACTTATTTTTATTATATAAAGAATCTGCTTTACTAATTATTCGATCATATGATTCTTCGATCCCTGAGATTTTTATTTTCGGATATTGCTCCCCTGGTAAAATATCACGCGCTTTATTTAAACTTAATATTGCATTTTCGTAATCGCCCTTGCTTAAATATTCATCTGCCAAAGAAATTGCTTTGTCATAGGCTTGCTTCCTTTCAATAAAGATTTGGGAATAAATAGAATCAATATCATTAATCTTTGTTGTGGGGTATAGTTCGGAAGGTTTATATAGTAATGCTTTTTTATAAAATGCAGTAGCCATACTAAAGTTTTCATTACTATAATAATAATCCCCCTTTTCTATTGCATTGCTATAATCTTCGTCAATTGATGCCTTTTTCTTTATTATTTTATCAATATTTTTAATTTGAGATTTGGGGTAAGGTTCTTTTGGGAAATATTCTAATGCCTGATTATATGCAATCCATGCATCTTCATAATTATATTTATTCATGAAGTTGTCAGCAAGCTTTATTTGTTTTTTATATTCTTTCTGTTTTAATATTCCCAATTGTTTATCAACTCTTCCCAGCTCTTCTTTAATCTTTCTTTCAAAGTCCGTATCAGGATAAAATAACCAACTATTCCTGTCAAATT
>CBFCXR010000144.1:0-6614 GCA_965602045.1 uncultured Bacteroidales bacterium
ACTTGGAAAAGAAATTCAAACTTTAGTAAACGATTTTAAAAAATCAGGCACTTATTCCTTTAATATTGATGCAAGTAAACTTTCAAGCGGTATATATTTCTACAAATTGCATGTAGGAAATAATTTTGTAAAAACAAAGAAGATGTTACTTTTAAAATAGCATTGCCACATAACCAAAAAATGCAGTTGACGCAAAGGGTAAGGGAAACTTGAACGTTTTACGCTCCGCATAAAGTTATGCTAAAATTTAAAGTTAAATCTACCGCATCTTTGCGCAACTCATTTTAAACATTAGCCATTTAAATTAGGGAGAAAATAAAATCATAATTCCTTTTGAGTAAGAACCGGTCTGTAACTCTGCAAAATAAATACCGTCCGTTAGTCCGCTGCCATCGAATTGCACTTTGTGTGTTCCGGCTGACCGCATGCCGTCCAATAGAACTGCCACTTCCTGGCCTAAAGAATTATAAACTTTTAATTTTGCATGACTGTTTTCCTGCAGTTTAAAGCTGAATGTCGTTATCGAATTAAACGGATTAGGATAATTCTTAAGTGAAACAGATTTACTCTGTGCCACATCTGCCACACCGTTGGTACCTGCTTCCATGACTGGGTTTCCATCCCCGTTGTTATACAGGTATTCGATCTCTTCTGTGGTAAGAGTCCGGTTCCATATAGCAACATCATCTATTATGCCTGAAAAGAACTTATTTAATCCTCCTTTAGATGGATCGTTGGACATTAGGCATCCAATATAAGCGTTATATTGGGTATTGGAAATGGCGTAGTTTTGCGGCAAGGTAATATCGGGATGGTTCATCATGCCTTCATCTTCCGCTCCATCAACATATAAACGCAAGGTAAGCGAATCACGAAAAGCAACGATATGATGCCATTTGTCATCAGCAACTTCAGTTGTTCCTCCTGGATCATACTTCCCTACGCCTGAGGGCTCATCACCATCGTCATCAAGGATAAACCAAATGGTGCCATTAGCATCACCTAACAAAGCTTTATCAATAACCAAATGGTAGCGTCTGCCTCCAGCGTCATCTCCACCTTTGCCAAAGATGGTCCTGTCCTCGAATTGGTTTGTTTTTACCCATGCACTAATGGTAAAATCACTGGCGCCGAATTCAAGAACTGTGTTATTGCCACAGTCCACATAATCATTGAGACCGTTGAACGACAGTGCCTTGCCAAACATTCCGTTCACCCATGCAGCTGCACCATGAATTTTTCCATCGTCATTGTTACCACTTGCGTCAACAGTGATGGAATCAGCTCCCTCATCAAGTGGCCAGTAACCTACCAATCCACTGGAAACATCCTGACTTACAACAGTTGTATTATAACCTAATATTAAAACAAGAAAGGCTAATAAAAGTTTGATTTTTGATTTCATAGTTAATTCTCTTTAATATAGTTAAAAAATAGAATTTAAATATATCAAATATATTTATTATTACATTTATATTATTTGTTGAACTAAACCGCCCCGAAGGGCGGCAGTTTTGTTTGACTTTTTTGCAAATACCAATAAAAGCATTTACATTGAAATCATATATAAATCATTAAAATATAAATTTATGAAAAATTTTAAAAAAATTACCTTCAAGAGGTAGAATTAAGGAATTTAATTCTGGGCCAAATGAAAATCAGTTACACGATGTATGTTTTGTTGATAGTGACACTGGTTGGTGCGTTGGATATAAAGGAACAATTCTTAAAACAACAAACAGTGGTGAAGATTGGGTCTTACAAGAATGTGATTCTACGTTTAGTTTGCAAACGGTATCTTGCATTAACGGCAATGTTTGTTGGGTTGGTGTGAAGAGATACAGGACAAGAATCCGAATGAGCATGGGATGAGCCAGGAAATAATAATATTTTGTTAAAGTTCCTCCAATTTTGTTTTCAAATTGCTATTTTTATAATTTGATAATATAATTATATTATTCATTTCAAAACTTAATTTATCATGCATTTTAATCCTAAGGGAAGCGCAACTGCAATTGGAAGCTTGCCTCATCTCAATCCCGGAGAAGCCGTAGATGAGATTTTAAGTTCAATTCCGGAAATTCCTTTTTGGCCGCAATTACCAGGCATTGATTTCAGGGAGCAAATGGAAATCCAATATTGTGAAGGTTTGCCTTGTGTTAACCTGGATAAAGTAAATAAAAGAATGCATTTCGAGATGGGCGATGATCCCTCGGAAAAACTTGGAGAATTTTATGAAAATGTTGTTTCAGATAATTTAGAGTATTTTAAAATATCTCCTGAATTTAGCAGAGGTATTTATGAAACAGAGAAGAGACTGAATAAAATTGATAAATCTTCCATAAAATATTTTAAGAGTCAAGTCACAGGCCCTCTTACTTATGGATTAAGCAGGACTGATGAAAATAAAAGAGCAGTTTATTATAATGAAATATTCAGAGATGTTGTTGTTAAAGGTTTAATAATGAAAGCACGATGGATTTTAAATAAATTCAGTCAATTTGGATTTAAACAAATCTGCTTTGTTGATGAACCTATATTATCTGCCTTTGGTTCTTCTACTTACGTAAGTGTGAAGAGAAATGAGGTTGTAGAATCTCTGAAAGAAATATATGATGCAATTCGCAATGACGGGGCTATTGTCGGGACACATTGCTGCGGTAACACAGAGTGGCCCATATTAATTGATGCAGGAGTTGATATTATTAGTTTTGATGCTTATGAATATGGTGAAACAATTACATATTATCCTGAAGAAATAAAATCGTTTCTTGATAATGGTGGTGTATTGGCCTGGGGCATTGTTCCGACATCTGAAAAAATAAATCAGGAAACACCTGAATCATTAATAACGTTGCTGTCTCAACATATTAATAAACTGGTTGATAAGGGTATTGACAGAGATTTACTATGGCAAAAATGCCTGATTACTCCAAGCTGCGGTACAGGTTCAATCGCCAGCCAATTGTCAGAGAAAGTGTTTAATTATTTAAAAAATATAAGTAGTACAATACAAGAAAAGCCGTTTTAGTTATAGTAGCATAGTCCTGATGATTGTTATGGCTTTAAAGTAAATGATTATAAAAAACGAAGATGAAATTATTGTGAAAAGAATTTATTGCCAGATAGATAAGTGCCTTTCTTGTCATTCGTGTGAAATTGCATGTGCTGTAACTCATTCAAAATCAAAAAAATTAGTAACTGCAATAAATGAAAATCCCTTACCTCTGAAATTTATTAAGGTCGAATACATTGATGAAAAAGGAAAAATAAACGCTAAACGTTCTATAGCTATACAATGTCGACAGTGTGAAGACCCCGTATGCCTTCAGGCATGTATAACAGGGGGCATTTATAAAGATAAAGAATCAGGAAATATTGTAATTGACCCTGAAAAATGTGTTGGATGCTGGTCATGTATTATGGTTTGCCCATTTGGAGTAATTATTCAAAATGAAAAAGACCATATAGCATCAAGATGTGATTTATGTGCTGATGAAGAAACGCCCCCATGTGTCATGGCGTGCCCGACAAAGGCGCTTGTGTATTGTGAGAACAATGAAGTAAATATAGAACATTTGGAACAATGAGATTATGAGTATAATAATTGTTGGTAACAGTGCGGCAAGTACAGGAGCTATTGAAGCAATCAGAAAATATGACAGGAGTTGTTCGATTATTCAGTTCTCTGACGAAACTTATCCTCTTTATTCAAGATGCCTGACTTCATATCATATCTCCGGAAAGGTTGACGACAAGAAAATTCTTTATAGGAATGCCAGCTTTCATAAAGAGATGCAGGTTGATTTACATACCGGTACTCGTATTATCGGGGTGGATCCTGTAAATCAACAGTTAACCTGCGAAAACCTTAAAACTTATCATTACGAAAAGTTGCTGATAGCTACCGGGAGTTCACCGAAAATTCCTGATAATATTAAAAAAGACATAAAAGGAATATTTGTATTAAGAACAATTGAAAATGCTGTTGCAATAAAAAACTATATTAAATATGCAAAGAATGCCACAGTTCTGGGTGGAGGACTAATAGGTATGAAGATAGCCGAGGCTTTAAGTATCTGCGGATTAAAAGTTACAGTTATAATACGTTCAAACAGAGTATTATCCCAAATGGTGGATTTGCAGGCGGCTCAGATTATTCAAAAAAGGCTGGAAGAAAGTAATATTGAAGTACTGACAGAAACAGATATTTCAGATGTGATTAGTAAGGATAAAAAAATTACAGCTGTAAAAACTGATTCCGGGAAAAATATTAAGTGTGAACTTTTGGTCGTGGCTAAAGGTGTTAATGCTAATACAGAATTGATTGACAATGCAGATATTAAAAAACACCGGGGAATTATCACTGATAAAAATATGCGGACTAATGATGAAAATGTTTTTGCCGCAGGAGATGTAGCCGAAACCTATGATATAGTGACAGAAGAACATAGTATCAACGCCCTGTGGACCTGTGCGGTACAGCAGGGCTATTTAGCAGGGTGTAATATAGTCGGAGAGCCAAAAGTCTATAATGGATCATTGGGTATGAATTCTCTCAGCTTTTTTAATACTTCACTTATATCTTATGGTATTAATACACCAAAGAATGAATCGGAATTTAAAATTTTAATTGATGACAGGGAGAAACAAAACATTTACAAAAAAATTCTAATCAGGAATAATTGCATTAAAGGAATTATTCTTGTGGGGAAAATTCGCAATGCCGGGATATTATTATCATTACTTCAAAGCCAGGCTGATGTTTCTTCTTTTGAAAATGAATTATTAAGTGATTATTTTAATTACGGGACTATACTTAAATATGTTGGAAAAACAGAATTAGAAAGATATTATAATGCATAAAATTCTGAAATATAAAGCATTGAAGGGCGATTGAATTTTATATTGAAATTTATGAAATAAGTTAAGAATATGGCTAAAAGAAGTGTTGATAACTCTGTAAATTATTTACTTGAAAAAATTAAGCAAACGGGTATTGAAACTACCTGGGACAGGTTAGAACAACAACAACCCAATTGTGGATTTGGTGAGTTAGGTATATGCTGTCGGAATTGTTTTATGGGCCCCTGCCGTATTGATCCTTTTGGCCAGGGTCCCCGGAAGGGCGTGTGCGGCGCAACAGCCGAGACAATTGTCGCTCGTAATTTTAGCAGGATGATAGCTGCCGGTGCAGCTGCTCATTCGGATCATGGGCGTGATGTGGCTAATACATTGCTTGTTGCTGCCAAAAATCCTGATTCAGGCTATTCTATAAAAGACACTAATAAATTACATAAGGTCGCACAAATATTAGGTATATCTGTTGATGACAAGACAAAAAATGAAATTGCCGCTGAGGTTGCGCAGAGAGCGTTGGATAATTTTGGAAGACAGGAAGGAGAATTATCATTTATTAAATTAGCTCCACAGGAAAGACAAAAGTTATGGCAAAACCTGAATGTTGTTCCAAGAGGAGTAGATCGCGAAATTGTGGAAATGCTGCACCGGACACATATCGGAGTGGATCAGGACTATAAAAATATAATGACACAGGGATCAAGGACAGCTCTTGCTGATGGATGGGGAGGTTCTATGATTGCAACCGAGTTGCAGGATATACTCTTTGGTACCCCGTCTCCTGTTCGTGGCCAGGCTAATCTGGGTGTTTTGTCAGAAACCGATGTAAATATTATTATTCATGGCCATGAACCGGTCCTGTCTGAGATGATTGTCATAGCATCGCAGGAAAAAGAATTGCTTGACTTAGCGAAATCTAAAGGTGCTACCGGAATTAATCTTTCCGGCATTTGCTGTACTGCAAATGAAATTCTCCTCCGGCACGGACTTCCTGTTGCTGGTAATATATTACAGCAGGAACTGGCAATATGTACGGGTGCAGTAGAAAGCATGATTGTTGATGTGCAGTGTATAATGTCATCTTTACAGGAAATAAGCAGTAATTATCATACAAATATTATAACTACTTCTTCCAAAGCAAAGATTGAAGGCGCTAAACACATTGAGTTTTCAGAAGAAAAAGCCCTGGAAACCTCAAGGGATATTATTCGTGACGCGATAATGAATTTTCCGAATAGGGGTAAAGTAGATATACCAAAGGATAAAATGGATCTTATTGCAGGTTTTAGTCACGAAGCAATTAATTATATGTTAGGGGGGAAGTTCAGGGGATCTTATACGCCTCTTAATGATAATATAATTAATGGGCGGATCAAAGGTATAGCTGGAGTCGTTGGATGTTGTAATACTAAGGTAACTCATGATCAGGGGCATGTTAGCCTGGTTGAAGAATTAATAGCAAATGACATATTGGTCGTGCAAACAGGATGTTCTGCCATAGCCTGTGCTAAAGCCGGATTTCTTGTTCCTGAAGCAGCAAATAAGTATGCAGGTAAAGGATTAGCTGAAGTATGTGAAACTACAGGAATGCCACCCGTGCTTCATTCAGGATCATGTGTCGATAATTCAAGGATTTTAATTGCCCTAACCGAGATGGTAAAAACCGGCGGATTAGGTAAGGATATTAGTGATCTTCCGGTTGCAGGTGCTGCACCGGAATGGATGAGTGAAAAAGCAATTTCTATAGGACATTA
>CBFCXR010000145.1:0-6604 GCA_965602045.1 uncultured Bacteroidales bacterium
GCAATCAGCTTTAATCTTCTGGTAATTCCTCAGGATTTTTCATATAAAGAAAAAAAGGAATTAAAGTCAAATAATGATTACGTAATGCAGGCTGAGTATTCCCCGTTCAGAAATTATTTTGCAATAACAATCGGGGATAACACAATTGAAATATATGATAAAAACTGGAATAAAATATATACCCATAAAGGTAATCCTGATTCACGTGCAGGTCATTTTTCATTCTCTCCGAATGAAAAATATCTTGCTTTTTCCAAATATAAGAGTGACAAGGATGTAGCAATTATTAACCTTGATAACAAAAAGGTTATTCATGTACTAACCGGGCATGAATACTTAATTACAGATATTATATACAGTAATAATGGAAAATTTCTGGCAACTTGTAGTCAGGATTGGACAATAAGAGTATGGAAACTGAAAGATGAAGTATTTGTACTTAACCAGGTTCTATCTGAACACCAGAATTCAGTTCGCGGATTAAGCTTTAGTTATAATGATGATTATTTTGCTTCAGCTGGTAATGACGGTAAGGTTGTAATTCGTGAACTAAAAGGAGACAAGTACGAATTTTTTCAGGAATTTTCTGATTTTAAGGGATATGTAAGAGATGTGGCATTTAATCCATCCAGGGATGAATTAATCATTGCAAGAAGTGATGATTTGAGAATATTAGAAAAATCAGGAAATAAATTTGTGCAAAAAATTGCATATACAGATGTAATAGATATAGATACAAAAATAGAATACAGTCCGAATGGAAAATATGTTGTATTTGGGGATGGCTCAAGATTAAAAATCTTTGAGAATACCAAAAGCGGATTACAGGAAGCCGAAACAATTTACAGGCACAGTGATTATGTATTCGGGGGTACTTTTAGTATGGACGGGAAGTTTCTGGTGTCTTACAGCTCAGATAAAAGTGCGGTTGTATGGGAAATAACCGGAGTAAGTCCGTCAGGCAAATCACAAATTGTTGATTACCTTGGAGATGATTTATCCTCCGTACAAAAAGAAATTCTAACCCCGGAGATTATTTCCGAAATGCTGGGGACCTTAAACAAATCACAAATTAGATCCAGGGATGAATTTGAAACATCGCCACAATATGCTGAAAGACGCAAAAAGTTATCAGGATCATTATTGCTTGAGCTACAAAAAAGAATTGAAACAAACTACAATATTAATTATGACAGTAAATCAGGAACCGTTAAAATACCTGTTCAGGGATTAATTGGCTATAATGCTGATCTGCAAATGTATAAGATAAGATTTCTTGAAACATATGCAGGAGTTGAAATACCAATTAATGAGGCTAAAGAATTTAAAAAACATTGGGAAAAGTATAGCATTAAAGCATTAAAAAAAATCAGAAAAGATGGTCTATGTTATGAATATTCCGATTTTAGCCTTGTTTCTTCCAGCACAGACAAAGCGTTCAAAGTATTTCCAGCGGAAAATCCTTTTCATCTTAAAGTTTATGGTAACAGAAGCAAAATAGATGATTTACAGGAGATAATAAATAAATCTTCAAATGCCGATATAGGGAAAAAGCCTGCAGGCAAGGAACAAAATGTTGTTATGGCATTATTATTTGCTAACAATATTTATGATTCATTCTCTGATCTCATTAACCCTGTTTTTGATTTAAATACAATTGCAGAGGAATTACGAAATAATTACGCAGTACAAACTGAAATTGTTGAAAATGCAACTTTAAATGAAACTCTAAGCAAACTCAGAGATTATGCTAAATTTGATTATTCTCAAAACGAAAATTTAATAATTTTCTTTGCAGGGCATGGGAATTATGATGAAATTTTTAATGAGGGATATGTAATTGCTACTGATTCGAAACTTGATGATGAAGCAAAAATAACTTGTCTTTCTCATTCTAATTTGAGAACAATAATAAATAACATACCATGCGATCATATTTTGCTGGTAATGGACGTTTGTTTTGGGGGCACTTTTGATCCTATTATTGCCAGCAGAAGCAGGGGGTCAGATATTTATGCTGATATTTCGAATGAAGAATTTGTTTCGCGCAAACATAAATACAAAACACGATTATATCTTACTTCAGGAGGAAAGGATTATGTCCCTGACGGCAGACCAGGATATCATTCACCTTTTGCCAGAAGATTTATTGAAGCATTAAGAAATTACGGCGGCAAAGATGGTATATTAACCATTAATGAAATACTCCAGTTTATAGAAAAGGTTGAGCCACAGCCATGTTTTGGGGAGTTTGGTGATAACGAACCCGGCAGTGATTTTCTATTGATTTCAAAATAGAATAAACATTATTCTATTCTTTTTAACATTCCCATATGCTTTATTAAGCTATGGAGTTCATATTATTAAATCATTAATAATATTCAGCCATTGTTAATTAAAAAATTACATAATTTTAAAATTTTTTGTAAATTAGTATGATTTATATGTTTTTTTATATTTAATTATTTTATTCAATTTAATTTATTAAATATTTTTATAATATATTAATGTTTAATGTATTTATACATTTTAATTAAATTATTATGGTTAAACTTAAAAAGAATAAGATTTTTTTTGGAACGGCAAAAGTAGGTGAAAGAGGACAAATTGTTATTCCAAAAGAAGCCAGGGAAATGTTTAAGATTAAACCTAATGATTCTATACTTGTAATTGGTGATAAAGAAAAGGGGTTAGTAATTGCCAAATCAGGAATAATGAAAAAATTTGCATCACAAGTTATGGGATCTTTTAGTATTTACGACCACCAGGATAATAATTTTTCTGCAAAAGCTAAATAAATCGTTTTTTTTGTTATCCTGGTCTGAATTATGAATACTTCTAACCTGATTTAATTTCTGAAAGGCATACTATTATCTCAGGAAAGGAAAAAATGGTGGTTATTATTAATAAATGCACGAATAAGACCAAATCTTAGGAGGGATATTGTTTATTCCCAGGCTCCTTCCCAGACAGCGTGATGGTATGGGGCCAAATGCAATCATCTCTATGTTGTTTATAATTGTTTTAAATCTTTGCTGTAAATTTTAAAAATAATTTGGATAATGAACATATGTTCATTATATTTGTGAACTATTGTTCATATCATTTATATGTCACCAAGACGTAAAAGATTCAGAAGGATAGGTTCTCCGCCTGCATTAAAAGGGTATAAGCCAATAGGAGTACCATTTATTGAAACAGACACTATTTCTGTATTATATGAAGAATATGAAGCTTTAAGATTAACAAATTATGAAGGTTTGATGCATGAAGAAGCAGCAAATTTAATGAATATTTCAAGGCCAACTTTTACAAGAGTTTATAATAGCTGTATAAAAAAGATTGCCCGTGGATTTACAGAAGGGAAATCAATAATAATTGATGGTGGAGATGTGGAATTTGACAAGCAGTGGTTCAGATGTAACGATTGCTATATTATATTTCATCATTCTAAAATAAATAATCCTGCATGTCCTAAATGCCAGTCCAAAAATATTGAACACATAAATAAGAGTATTAAAAACTGGAGAGATAATAAAAATACGAAAGAAATAACTGAAATTAAGGAGTTTTGTATTTGTACTGTATGTAATTACCAGGAACCGCATAAACGCGGAGTTCCGTGTTTTACTAAGATATGTCCGAATTGTAAAACTCCTTTGATAAGAAATGATATTTAAATGAGTAAACAGCATTCATTAATCGATAAACGGTCAACTATTTAAATATGAATAGTATTATGAATTTGGAATTAACTAATGCTGATTCAAAACAATTGGAAACTCAGAATTGGCAAAATATTTCTTCTAAGTTTAAATATATTGAAAAATTCATATTTAAATCATGACCTAACAAATGCAAAATATTTTTTAAATAAAGTGTTTAATCTAAAAACAATTAATTATGCCTAGAGGTGACAAAACAGGCCCGGAAGGACAAGGTCCGATGACGGGCAGGGGACTTGGATTTTGTGCAGGATATCCAAATCCCGGATTTGCAAATAATTTTTTTGGAAGAGGTATTGGAACCAGTAGATTTTTCGGCAGAGGTTTAGGAATGGGCTTCCGCGGAGGAAGAGGCCAATCCGGCAATTATTACCCGAACCAATATCCAGCACCTCAAGCTCTTTCAAAAAAGGACGAACTTAATATTATGGAAGTTCAGGCTAAAAACCTTAAAAAGGAATTAGATGAAATACATATGCGTATATCTGAACTTAAATCTGAAAAAGATCATCAAAAATAAAGAACTGGTGATTAATTAGAATTTATGGTAACTTTATTTATTTAACTTTAAATTAAATAACCATGCCAAACAGAGATGGTACAGGGCCTTCAGGAAAAGGTTCCGGAACTGGCAAGGGCCTGGGCAGGTGTAAAAAAGGAAAGCAATCCGATAAGGATAACATTGCATCAGGAAAAGGCAGAGGTTTTGCTAAAGGCAGCCAAAAAGGAATGGGACAGGGAAAAAACAGATAAGAAATAATAAAAAAATGATAAATCAGAATGATCAGGAAAGTTCATTGCTTCCTGGCGTAAAGAATATTATTGCTGTTGCTTCAGGTAAAGGAGGTGTTGGAAAATCAACAATAGCCACAAATCTTGCTGTAGCTTTGGCATCGGAAAATTACAAGGTTGGAATTATTGATGCTGACATTTTCGGGCCTTCCCTGCCAAAAATGTTTGGTGTTGAAGATGAACACCCCGATGTAAAAAGATCTGACAGCAAAGATATTATAATCCCTATTGAAAAGTTTGGAGTAAAAATTCTTTCTATAGGTTTATTTATATCAAGGTTTGAAGCCACAGTCTGGAGAGGTCCGATGGCATCAAAGGTCCTGCAACAATTAATCAGAGATGTGGACTGGGGTGAACTTGACTATTTATTTTTTGACCTGCCCCCCGGAACAAGTGATATACATCTAACATTAGTGCAGACTTTACCTGTTACCGGCGTTATAATTGTCAGCACACCACAGGATGTTGCTCTTGCTGATGCTATAAAAGGTATAAGTATGTTTAGTGGAAAACAAATAGAGGTTCCTATACTCGGACTTGTGGAAAATATGTCGTGGTTCACTCCTGAAGAATTACCCGACAAAAAATATTACATCTTTGGAAAAGAAGGTTGTAAAAAGCTATCAAAAAAATTTAAAGTCCCTATATTAGGAGAAATTCCCATTGTACAAAGCATTAGAGAAGGAGGAGATTCCGGATTACCATCAGTGATTGACAATAAAATTACAGGGCAATATTTTAAGGAATTAGCAATAAACGTAGTAAAATGCGTTAAATATAGGAATCAACATTTAAAACCTACTAAGGTTGTTGAATTAGTTAAAAAATAAAATATCTAAATTCATGAAAAAAATTGCAATACCCATATCGGACAATAAATTAAGTCCTCATTTCGGACATTGTAAAGAATTCGTTGTTTGCGAAGTTGAAGATAATAAAATTATTAATGAGACTATTTTAGTATCCCCGCCACATGAGCCCGGCATCTTACCTAAATGGCTTAGCGATTATGGTGTTACAGATGTAATTGCCGGAGGCATGGGAAACAGGGCAATTAATCTTTTCCAGCAAGCCGGCATTAATGTATTCGTAGGAGCACCACAACAAGAACCGAAAAAGATAATTAATGAATTTCTCGAAGGTACTCTAGTATTAACAGGAAATTATTGCGACCATTAAACACTGTTTTGCTAATGGATAAAGATTGTAAACAATGCCTGTTTAATTCATTTGATAAACTTCTTAATGAGAAAATCTCCAACAAAAAAACCAAAAATGCACTACTGGACAAAATCAAAAATCGGATTACAAGTCTTAATTCAGAAATATTAGCACCTGAAGTTGCAAGGGAAATTCACCACCTCATAAGTAAATATTTACTGACTAATGATCCATATAAAGCTGAAAAACAATTAAGTAATAACATTGCTTTACGGCAGTATCCGGATTTAAAGGACATGGTATTAAAATCGGATAATCCTTTTAATACAGCGTTAAGACTCTCTATTGCAGGAAATATTATGGATTTTGCAGCCTGCCCGGAATTTTTTACTGATACTGTCAATTATCTTAACAAGACTATTGATAAAGTCCTCAACGTGACTTTCGCAATAGATGATTCAAAGGAGCTTCAAAAGAAACTGGCTAGCTCAAAAACCTTGCTTTTTATTGGCGATAATGCAGGCGAAATTGTATTTGACAGGCTTTTTCTTGAGACCATAAACCATAAGAATGTATACTTTGCAATTAGGGAAAAACCGGTTCTGAATGATGCAACAATTGATGATGCAAATTACACAGGAATAAATACTGTTGCCAAAATAATTTCCAACGGATATGATGCCCCGTCAACAATACTTGAAAAATCATCTGATAAATTCTTAAATATTTTTCACAGTGCTGATCTGATTATTTCAAAAGGGCAGGGAAACCTTGAGGGCCTTATAAACTGTGAAAGAGATAATTTATATTTTTTATTGATGGTAAAATGTAATGTAATCGCAAGACTATTAGAGGTAAAAAAAGGTGATATTGTTGTAAAAAAATTGTTAAAACAATTTATATTATGAAAATTGCCGTAGCAAGCG
>CBFCXR010000146.1:0-6593 GCA_965602045.1 uncultured Bacteroidales bacterium
AACTATTGGTTATTATTAACTTCTAAAATCATAAATCGTTAATCGATATTCGTTAATCATTATATTAATAGAATGCTCTTACTTCTGAATATCTTAAAATAGAAGGTTTAGCAATTACCTGAACTTAATTTTCCCTGAGATCAATTATTTCTACTTTCTTGTGCTTTGACTCATCAAATGTAAATATTGAATCATCCAATTCATTATTTGTAATATAATTTTTTACAGATATAAGATAATCAATCCCATCTTTTCCGCTAACTTTAATAGTTGATAATATATCTTTATCTACATCGATAAAGATTTTAAACCTGGAATAAGGCTGATCCAGGTTTCTTGGATATAAATCAATTTCATGCATTTTTCTGTCATTGACTAATGTCTCTCCAACATATCTGTATTTAAAATCCCGGTTATACCAGTAAAAGATCTTTGCAGGATTACTTATGAAATTGTCATCCAGACTATCAGGTTCGTTAATTATAACCTCGTCGAACTCTTCTGTATATGTCCAGATAGTTTTACCATCAAAATACACTATTGAGCCCATGGATTCAACTTTGTACTTGTTGCCTTTTAATAGTATTTGTCCACCGCTAAATGTTTGTATATTTTCCTTTCTATCTTCTATTACCAGTTCAAAATCAGCCTGAATTGATTTATATGATTTTGTTTTTTCAGCAACTCTTTCCAGAATAATACGGGCATCGGAATCCTGCTGGCAAAAGGCACAATTTGCATATAGTAATATAAAAATGAGCAGGCTGTATTTTAGCATTTTTTAATTATTATTTGTTGTCTACAGAGTTTAAATATTGCTCTATTGAATACTCGTCGGTAAAAAGTACTTGCCTGGCTTTGCTGCCTTCAAACGGACCAACAATACCTGCTGCTTCCAGCTGGTCAATTATTCGTCCTGCACGGTTATATCCAATAGAGAATTTTCTTTGAATCAAAGAGGTTGAGCCTTGTTGATGCAAAACCACAAGTCTTGCTGCCTCATCAAATAGACTGTCTCGTTTTGATAAGTCAACTTCACTCATTTCACCTGCATTGTCATCGATATATTCTGGTAAATACATTGCTGTAGGATACGCTTGTTGAGAACTAATATAATTGGTGATTTTTTCAATTTCCGGAATATCTATAAATGCACATTGCAGTCGTATCATATCATTCCCCTGGGCAAACAGCATATCACCTTTTCCTACCAATTGATTTGCCCCCGGGCAGTCAATGATAGTCCTTGAATCAATCATGGAGGTTACTCTGAAAGCCATTCTTGCCGGGAAATTAGCCTTAATAATACCTGTTATAATGTTAGTAGTCGGTCTTTGTGTAGCTATCACCAAATGAATTCCAACAGCTCTTGCCAGTTGCGCAAGCCTTGCCAGAGGTGTTTCAACTTGCTTGCCTGAAATCATAATCAGATCTGCGAACTCATCAATTATCACAACAATATATGGCATAAAATTATGACCCTTCTCAGGATTGAGTTGACGCTTAATAAATTTATGATTATATTCTTTAATATTTCTTACCTGTCCTTTTTTCAACAAATCATATCTTTGATCCATTTCAATAGTCAAGGAATTCAAGGTATATATTACCTTTTTTGTATCGTTTATTATTGGCTCTTCTATATCAGGTATTTTGGCTAAATAATGCTTTTCAATTTTCGCGTACAAAGTAAGCTCAACCTTTTTTGGATCGATTAATACAAGTTTGAGTTGTGATGGATGTTTTCTAAACAATAAAGAAGCGATAATTGCATTTAAACCTACTGATTTGCCCTGTCCGGTTGCCCCTGCGACTAATAGATGAGGCATTTTGGTAAGATCAAAAGTATATGTTTCGTTTGAAATTGTTTTTCCAAGTGCAATTGCCAAATCATAGGTAGATTCCTGAAATTTTTTCGAACTTAATATTGAACGAATTGATACGATTTCCGGATTCTGATTAGGTACTTCAATACCTATAGTACCTCTGCCAGGTATAGGGGCGATAATTCTTATTCCTAATGCTGCAAGGTTTAAAGCAATATCATCTTCAAGATTTTTTATTCTTGAAATACGTACACCGGGTGCAGGCACAATCTCATATAAAGTAACTGTCGGGCCTATTGTTGCCTTTATTTTATCAATTTGTATTTTATAATGAGCAAGAGTATCAACTATCTTATTCTTATTGCTGATTAGCTCTTCATTTGTTACATTCGAGTCAGCAGATTTATGTTTTTCAAGCAAATCAATAGATGGGAGTTTATAATTGCTTAGTTCCAGTTTAGGATCAAAGTCTTCCAATTCTTCAATACTTATTAGCTCATCAGGCTCATCTTTCTGCTTAACCTCTTCAATAATAACTTCAATATCTTCATTATCCTTATTAATATCTTCAGTTCTGTTACTATTAGAATTTGATTCCTTTTTGGGGAATTCTGTTTCGAATACCAGATCATCTGATTCATCATCTACCTTGCCTTCAATATCACCTGTAACCGGCTGCTCTTCAGTATCTTTTTTATTAAAGATATTTTCTGACCTAAATAAAATACCTCTATAAAAAGTACTTAACCATTTTAATGAATTCTTTATTGAGAAAAGAATAAGTGCAAAAGTTGAAATTATAAGCAAAAATGTAGTACCGGTTTTACCAATAAAAGATACCAGCCACTCACTAGCATATAATCCATGTTTTCCGCCAAGACCATTACCAAGTAATCCATCGTGGTCCTTAAACAGAAATCCAAACCAGATTGAAGTGAGAATAGTAGCTATTATTGTAATTCTGAATGTTTTTCCCAGCGGCAAAAATTTAATATTCAAAAGTATTAATCCGATAATAAGAATCAGGAAAGGAATTGAAAAAGATGCAATGCCAAACCATCTGTTAATAAATAAATTAGCAAAATAGGCGCCGGTTTTACCTGACCAGTTTCTAACTTTAACTTCAGCCCCGGAAAAGACCTTATCCCATTCAAAACTCTGATCTACTTTCCAAGTAAATAAATAAGATATCAGGGAGAGTAAAAGCAATATCGCAAAACATGAGATAATTAAACCAATAGTAAATTTGAACCGGTCATCTCTAAATTTAGATTTGGAGGTTCTTTTTCTCTTTTTAATATTATTACTATTTGATTTTCTATTATTAAACATTTTAAAAAAATAAGGGACTATAAATTATGCCTTAAATTTAATAAGTGTTTATATTAAACTAAAATAAATGAAAGATATTATTAAAAATTTTAATAACAGGTGGTAGTTAATAAATATCAGAACCGGTTATTCCATTAAACGCCTTATGATATAAGTCATTTGTTTACGCGTGACATCCTGGTATTTGTCTGGTAAATCAAACTTGATAATTTTACTGTTTTGAGCAGGAATAAATTTTTCGGCGGTAAATTTCATCTTTAAGTAGGCTAGCTTAAGCTGAAAATCCATTAAAATACCGTCAATTTCATTATAAGGATTTGTAGAATTAGGATTAACTATAGCTATTTCATCTGTATAATAAATATCAAATGATTCATCCTGATTCGGTAAATTAATAATTACCTTTTTACATTTTAAGCCAGCTATCATTTTATTATCATTGGTATGCTCAATTTCCATATTGTCAATTTTATCGAAACAGCACATGCCTTCACCCTTTTTTCCTTTAAATAAATATTTTTTATTTAATACTTCCAGTAACGTTGAACACTTCTTGCTTTTAAAATTCGTATAAGTATATAACTTAAAAAATCCCATAAAACCTTCAATGGAATTGGTTGAATAGTGCGGATTAAATTCAAGCTTCATTTTTTTGGGAAGTAAACTTGGTGATATCTGCGTTAATTCATTTTCAAGGTAAGTTATCTTATATTCAATACTACCATTAATGTACTTCTCTTTATCAGCAGATTCTCTGCACGAAACCGAAAGCAATAAGATTGATAAGCCAAATAATATATATTTCATTTCCTAAATATCAGGGGAAAATAATAAGAATCTTGTCAATATACGTATCATAAACCTCCATGTTGGATTATATTTTAACACTTTTGACAGAAATCATAATATTCCGGTTTAAAAATAATATTATCATGACTAAGAACTTTCTAATATAATGATATTTTTAAAAAGCAGTATAAAATAAAATAAATGCATAATTATTCATTATGTATGACAAAAATCATAACCAGAATAAATAAATTATACTTATATTTGGACTTTACTTGTTGACTGAAAATTGTCAATATTATATAACATAGCTTATTTACAGGGTTTGTCAAATAAATAGCAATATGTAATATTTATAAATATAAATTTAATATTTATACATTATGAAATTTAATCTTAAAAACAGAAATCTGGTAAAACTTCTGGATTTTTCACAAAATGAAATCAAATTTCTATTGGAATTGTCCTTAAAATTAAAAAAGGCAAAATGTAACGGAAGTGAAAAGCAATTTCTTAAGGGTAAGAACATAGCATTAATTTTTGAAAAAACATCAACCAGAACAAGATGTGCTTTTGAAGTGGCCGCGCATGATCAGGGAGCGCATGTAACCTATCTGGATGCAAGCGGATCTCAAATCGGACATAAAGAGTCAATGAAAGACACAGCCAGAGTATTAGGCAAAATGTATGACGGTATTGAATATAGAGGATTTGGCCAGGAAAAAGTTGAGGTATTGGCGGAATATGCAGGCGTACCGGTATGGAACGGACTTACTGATGAATTTCATCCGACACAGGTATTAGCAGATTTTCTAACTATTATGGAATATTCAGATAAATCTCTTGATAAAATTAAATTTTGTTACCTGGGAGATGCGAGAAATAATATGGGTAATTCATTGATGGTTGGTGCTGCAAAGATGGGAATGGATTTTAGAGCGGCCGCACCTGTTAAATGTCAACCGGAGAAGGGATTAATTGAAAAGTGCATGGATATTTGCAGGGAATCGGGGGGAACTGTTACTCTTACTGAAAATATCGAAGATGCTGTTGCAGGAGCAGATTTTTTATATACGGATGTTTGGGTATCTATGGGCGAACCTGAATCGGTATGGGAAGAAAGAATAAAACTACTTAAGCCTTTCCAGATTAATAGAAAAGTATTGGATATGACTAATAATCACGAAGTTAAATTCTTACATTGTTTACCTGCCTTTCATAACAGGGACACTAAATTGGGAGAAGAAATCTTCCGGAAGTTTGGAATAGACTGTATGGAAGTTTCAGATGAAGTTTTTGAATCAGACGCTTCTATCGTTTTTGATGAAGCAGGAAATAGAGTACATACAATAAAAGCCGTTATGGTATCTACTTTAGGTTAATTATAATGTATTATAACTTAAGTAATTAACATTTGATTAACATTACTTTGATTATGAGTTATTTAAAAGTTAATTATTTTGTTAAAGTAATATTGTTATTTAAAAAATAATTTTATAACTTGTATATAAAATTACTAATCTCAATTCTTCGGGCTATGACTATTTATGTGGGCAACATTAATTATTCTTTAGGAGAAACTGAACTTCAAAAGATATTTGAAGTTTTGGGCAAAGTTGATACTATTAATATGATAAGAGATAAAAGAACTGGCAAATCAAAGGGATTTGCATTTATTGAAATGCCTGATAAGAAGGAAGCGATGGAGGCCATAAAAACACTTGATGGAAAGGAAGTCGCAGGAAGAAATCTTAGAGTATTAAGAGCTCATTCAACAAAGAAAGTTAAGGAAATTGCCTAAAAGCAACTTTCTCATTAAATGTATAATTTAATTATGATTAGGAACAATATTTCCTGGTATTGTTCTTTTTTTATTGTTTTAAACTTATTCTCTCATACCATTGAAAATTCTGTGTAGCCTTAAAAGAAGGCATATTGTTAAAATTTTTATCATAATAAAAATAAAGTCCGCATCCCAGTTGAAGTGCTTTCCCGGATAAAATATTTTTTCTGTGTCCTTTTGATTTCATCCAGCTATCTACTAAAGTTTCAGCAATTGTCAGATAAGTATGGGGCTGTATAAGTTCACCATCAGGCTCATAACTAAACCGGCCATTTCCCCTTTTATATACATTTTCACCGGGTTCATATTGTAATCCAAAACTTTCAGCGATATTCTCAGCAAGATATGGATTTGATATTCCAACCATGCCGGCTCTGTCATTAGGGGTTCTCTTCTCCCTGATAAAAGGATTAATATGGTTGAAAAATTTTCTTTCATACATATCTTTGGAGTGCATCGCTGCTGATTTTTCCAACTCCGGAGAAAATGCAAGAAATGACAATTTCCTTTTTGACCGTTCCTCATTTGTGACAAAAAAAACAGCTGCATGAAGCCGTTGATAATCAAGGCTGTCAAAATTGAGCTGCTCATGGAATAACTGCTCCTTTCTGAAAGTTTCAAGATATAAATCCGAGTAGTAATTTCTGTTATTTGATGTTTGTCCGAATATGCTTACAGCTAGCAATATAGCTAAAACCACAGAAATAATTAATTTGTTCATAGTTCATTTGTTACTGGTTACTGGTTGCTCGCTTCTTGCTGTTCGCTTCTTGCTGCTCGCTGTTCATTGTTCGTTGTTCGCT
>CBFCXR010000147.1:0-6543 GCA_965602045.1 uncultured Bacteroidales bacterium
GCTGGTCTCGTTCCATACTTTTAAAGCCTTTGGCGTAGCTTTGCAAAAAACTTTACATTTTTTGGACTTGAAAAAATCAAGGGCCTCATCAGACAATTTTAACGTATCGTATTGTCCCGAACCAATAATAATATATTTTGCTTCGTCCTCAAAAATGTATTTGGCTTCTTTTTTTGACACAATATGAGATGTGCCATATTTCTCTTTTGACAGCTTCTTTTTCCTCTTATCTATCGAATTATCCAGCCTTATTATCACATCATTATTATATTCCTTGCCATTAATTGTTATAGAACCGAATTTAGTACTGTCAATTTTTGCAATACATACAGACATCTCATTATCTATTTTTAGGATTACTTATTAAAAACCAGATATTTAATAGAATTGCACATACAAATTTATTAATATATTTTGAGAATATTTCTACTATTATTATTCAATAATTTTACCGGTTATAAATTTAAAGAAAATAACTACTATTAGTATAGAAAGTCATAAAATGGCACGATAATTGTTTCTTTTAAAAACTTTATAAAATATTTTTACATTAATAAAACCTGAGAATTATGCTAAATAAAGCGAAAATTCTTATTTGCTTTCTAACACTTTTAACAAATACATTAACAGCACAAACATATACCATTAGTGGTTACGTAAATAGTAAAAGTAACGGAGAGTTACTTATAGGAGCAAATGTTTTTATCAGGAAATCATTTACAGGAACCTTAACAAATTCATACGGTTTTTATTCTTTAAGTCTGAAACCAGGAAATTATTTACTGGTGTTTAACTACCTTGGATTCGATAATAAGGAAATGCTTCTTGAATTAAATAAGGATACTTCAGTTAATGTCGGCCTGGAAACCACTGTTGAAAATATTGATGAAGTTATTGTTACTGCTGAAAGAAGAAATGATAATATTTCGTCAACAAAAATGAGTAATATAAAAATCAGTAGTAAAACAATAAAGCAGATACCGGCAATGCTTGGAGAAGCAGATGTAATAAAAACGCTAAGTCTTTTGCCGGGAGTAAAGTTAACAGGTGAAGCCAGTTCAAGTTTGAGCATAAGAGGAGGAAACAGGGATCAAAATCTGCTAATGCTGGATGAAGCGATAGTATACAATGCTTCACATCTTGGAGGATTCTTTTCAGTATTCAATAATGATGCGATTAAGAATGTTGAATTATATAAGGGTAATATACCTGCAAAATTTGGTGGCCGGTTATCCTCACTGATTGATGTCAGGATGAAAGATGGTAACAACAGGAAACTATCGGTTGATGGAGGTATTGGGTTAGTATCAAGTAGGTTAACGGTAGAACTACCTGTGGTGAAGGATAAAGGATCAATAATGATTTCCGGCAGAAGAACATACTATGATTTATTAATGAAATTGCTTCATAAAATAAATGACACTATTCCTGAACTGCCTGTACATTTTTACGATCTTAACCTTAAGGCGAATTATACCTTAAATCAGAAGCACCGTTTATTTTTATCCGGATATTCTGGTCGTGATGTTGCAGATTTAAGCATGGGCGATGATGTTAGCAGTGAATTTAACTGGGGAAACTACACAGCAACATTAAGATGGAATTATATAATTAATAAAAAGCTTTTTTCAAATCTGACTTTACTGGTTAGCAATTATGATTATGCCATTAAGAACAAGTTATTGCTTGGCAGGGAAAAGAAAGAATTTATGTTTGCCTGGGATGCTTATTTAAAAGATTACTCTGCAAAAATTGATTTAGGCTATTATCTGAATCCGGATAATACAATAAGATTTGGTGCAATGACTACTTATCATGATTTTAATGTCGGTGAGGTAAACGGTAAAAACGATACCGTTACCTGGGATTATAAAATACCAGAAGTATATTGCCTGGATCATGCTGTATATTTAAGTAATGATCAAAATATCGGGGACAGACTAAAGCTGAGTTACGGAATAAGATATTCTATACTTCAAAATATTGGCAGGGCAACAGTATATGACTTTGAAAATTATGAAGTTGCAGATACTAACCAGTATAAATGGGGTGATATTTATAATACATACAGCGGTATTGAACCCCGGTTCGGTCTTACATATATTCTTTCGGGAAATAACTCTGTAAAACTCGGTTATACAAGAACGCGGCAATATTTACAGGTGGCAACCAATTCAACATCAGGAACGCCCCTGGATGTCTGGATTCCGGCAAGTCCAAATATTAAACCACAAATAGGCGATCAATATAGTATTGGCTATTTCAGAAACTTTATAAACAATCAAATAAAAACATCTGTTGAGGTTTACTATAAAAACATGCAGAACCAGATTGATTTTAAAGAATTCGCTGAGCCATATTTAAATCCGCAAATTGAAGGAGAATTAAGATTTGGAAAGGGAAGGGCTTATGGACTTGAATTTCTGGTTCAAAAGAATGAGGGGAAATTATCCGGGTGGATAAGCTATACATTATCAAAATCAGAAAGAAATATTAGCGATATACAGGAAAAAGGATGGTATACATCAATTTATGACATACCTCATGATTTCACTGTAGTAGCATCATACAATTTATCAAAAAGATTCATATTATCTGCAAACTGGATATATCAAAGCGGACGACCTATAAATGCGCCGGTAGCAAGATGGGAGTATGGAGACTTGATTCTTCCATATTACCCTGGAAGAAATAAAGAAAGAATGCCCGCATATCACAGGCTGGATGTTGGATTGGAATGGAAAAGAAAAGAAAAACCAGGGAAAAGATTTAAAAGTAGCTGGAGTATTTCTATTTATAATTTATATAACAGGAAAAATGCTAATATTATTTACTTCGTTCAGGATGATGAAAATATCAATAAAACCAGTGCAATGCGAACATCCTTATTCGGTATTTTTCCGACCGTAACATACAATTTTGAATTTTAGAAAATGAAAACATAATAATTTAACTATGAAGATTTATCCTGTTTTAATTGTGCTTTTAATTATTGTTGTCTGCTGTGAGCCGACAAAAGAGATTAGCTGGAAGACGGATAATATTCCCGTGCGTTTGGTGGTTGATGGTTTAATAACAGATGAATTGAAAAAGCATACGGTAACATTAACAAAGACTGATGATTATTTTTCCAATAAAGAAGCTGAAGTTGTTTCCAATGCAATAATTACTATCTCTGATGGAAATAACATCTTTAATCTGGAAGAAAATCCTTTAGGGTCCGGAATATATAAAACAATAGATGAAGTAAAAGGAGAGGTAGGAAAAACATACACTTTAGATATTCAATTATATAATCCGCTTAATGATGAAACTCATTTTACAACCAGCTCTGTTTTAAATCAAAGCATCAGAGCAGATTCAATGGTAAGTTTCCTGTACGATAATCCTTTTACATACGATGAAAACGACACTATAATTCTGGTAATTGGTATATTTGGCCATGAACCTGAACCGGAAGGAAATTATTATAACATAAAATATTATAGAAATGGAGAATTATTAAATGATACGATAGATGAGAGTAGTATTACAAATGACCAGGAATATGGTATAGATGGAGTAGATTTTATGACCTTTTATATTAATGAGAATTTTATTGTTGATGATACTGTTAAACTGGAAATTCAATCAATAAGCGAAGAATATTATAATTTCATCAGAGGTGTACAAAAAATATCCGAAGGAGCTGATCCCTTTGGTTTTTCGGGACCGCCTGCCAATCCGGTTGGCAATATTGAAGGAGGTGGTGCATTGGGTTTTTTTGTTGCTTCTTCCGTTACAAGTATAAGTTCATTAGTGACCGGGCAGGATAACCAGGAATAAAATGTTCAAATTTCTTTGCAAGGAATTATTTATTTTTCCGGTTTAATTTTATAACTTAAATATTAATATATTTGTTTTCCCTGGATGAAAACTTTCAAACCCAAAAATACAATTATGATCAATTTGTTTAAAAAAAGAGAAATTCTGACTTTATTAATTTCTATGATCTTTAGCTGTATATCAGGATATAGTCAAATACCGGATTTTAAATATTATGAGATAGGGAAAGTGGAGGAGGAGTTACTGGGCCAGTCTTCACTGGTTGATATGGATAAAGATGGTGATTTAGACTGGATAGTTGGTTCCAGCGGAGGTTCAGTATATTGGTTTGAATATCAGGCAGCAGATAAATGGATAAAGCATCTTATAGGTGAAGATGCTTTAACAGACAAAGGCGGTGTGGCTTTTGACGTCGATGGTGACGGCTGGATTGACCAGGTGTCAGGAGGAACATGGTATCGTAATACCGGAAATCCGAAAGAGCGGTTTGAAAGATATGAAAACGGAGCAATATATTCATATGATAATATAGTTGGGGATATTAATGCTGACGGGAAATTAGATCTGCTGTCCTTAAGTGAACAGGAAGGTCTTTTCTGGTATGATATCCCGGAGAATCCGAAAAAGAAATGGAAGAAAGTAAAAGTGGGAGACGGGATAACAGGTGGTATATTTCCAAACGGAATAGCTGATATTGATAATGATGGTGATAATGATATTGTAAGAACAAATGTATGGTATGAAAATCTGAATGGTGAGGGAAGTAAATGGGAAATTCACAGAACAATTAGTTTTGTTGAAAGTAAGGGTGAATTTGCAAATTCTTCAAGAACTCTTACTCTGGATTTTGATAAGGATGGAGATATAGATATGATTCAGGCAGAGTCAAATAGCAGCAATGGGGAGATTGCCTGGCTTGCAAATAAAGATGGTTTAGGTATTAACTGGTTTACTCATAAGATTGATTACGACACTAAACAGGATTTGCACTCCTTATGTGTTGCTGATTTTGATAATGATGGTGACCTGGATGTTTTTTCCGGTGGCGGACCTAAAACCGGTGAATTGTATAAAAGATGCTTCATATGGGAAAATACAGACAGTGAAGGATTGGAATGGAAAAGATATGAAGTGCTCTCTAAAACAGAATGCTTTGATGCTATGGCTGCTGATGTTGATGGTGACGGAGATATAGATATTTGCTCAAAACCCTGGCGGGGAGAAGTGAACTATTATCTTCGAAATATGTTAATGGAAAAAGAGAAGTGATATCTTTTAACTGAATATATTTTTAGTGATAAATTATTTTAAATTAATACTTTAGTATAGTCCTTTAAAAATTTAATACTAAATATTTTAACTCTTTAAAATAAAATAATTTTGAATATTTTGTGCGAAATTAAAAGAGATTTTAACTAAATTTGTAGGTCTAAATATTATATATTAATCAATAGAAACTGGCTATTTCTGATTTTTTTACTGAATCGTTTAGTGAAAGAATAAATATTTACTGAATAATGAGGAGAAATGAGTCTTTGGAGGAGATGGTCGCGAGACGTAATAAGCGACTTAAAAGTTTATTCTCAAGGAATGGATTATCTATCCGTCTTGTTGGAGATGAAAACAAGCCCGCAGTTATCCAGGATGAAGCAGTGGTTTTATCATGCTATGTTAAGAATTTTAATCTGCATTTTACAAAGGAACCGTTTAGCGACGAGATTGTAAAGACTATTAAACTAAAACAGGAGCCTGAAATATCAAAATATGAGCTGCTGGAAATAGTGCAATTATGTAAGCACAGGCCTGTTTATAAATTAAAACTTAGCGGTACTGATTTATTTCTTGTAGGTTATAATTATCTTAATTCTGAGGATGCAGTAGGGAGATATCCTGTTTTTGCGAAGCATAAACCAAAAGTATACTTTGATTTTGAATATGCACAGAGTGTTGCTGATAATCTAAGGGGTGATGATTATTCAATTAGTATAGAGTAATACTTTTAAATTCCTTCCTGCCATAACTGTCCCCGGAACTTATTCCGGCAGTCAAACCCTGTCCACGTTTTTACATACTATTTCATCTGAATATTTTATTATTTTTGATTATCATTTATCAAAGATTATAATATGATGTTTTAGCATTAGCCACTGAATTATATGAAGATCTTATTAATAAATCCCAATAGATATCACTATCCACCTGTTATACCACTTGGAATAGAGTATTTGTACGGCCAACTGTTAAAATCTATTCATGAACCGGATGTCCTGGATATTTGCTTTTCTGATAATCCTGAAATAGATATTATTAATAAAATTAAAGATACTGATCCTGATATTATTGGTATCTCTGTCAGGCATATTGATACTGTTCTTTATCAAAATAATAAGTTTTTTATTGATGATATAAAGGATTATGTCGGAATATGCAAAAAAATGAAATTAAAGGTGATACTGGGAGGCATTGGATTCTCAATTATGCCAAAGGAAATTTTGAGTTATACCGGAGCAGACATTGGGATATACGGACCAGGTGAATTAGCTTTAATAAATCTGCTTAATGATTTGGAAAATTCAAAAACTTCTAAAAAATTAATTGACGGATTTAGCACAATTACTGGTAAAAAATATGAATCTATTCGTAAGAGAGCAATTGATTATTCTTCTTACATTAATAAAGATGGTATATTAGGATTTCGTACACAAATAGGATGTACTG
>CBFCXR010000148.1:0-6434 GCA_965602045.1 uncultured Bacteroidales bacterium
ATCTGGCTTTGAACTCAGGAATAATCTCCTTTTCTATCATCCATTTCATTTCATAGGAAACTCCCGGTAGTGAAATAAATATTTTCCCATATTTCTCAAACCACATCCCTGATGCTGTTCCGTACTTGTTAGGTATAATTTTACAGTTATCAGGCAGCTCTGCCTGCTTAATATTTCTCTCACTTATAATTAATGAACGACTTAAAAGAAACTTCTTTATGCCGGCTAACATCTTTTTATTAAGCACAAGTTTTGAATCAAAATATTCTGCAAGAGTCTGTTTTGTTATATCGTCATCTGTTGGGCCCAAACCGCCTGTCATTATAATAATATCAGCATTTTCCTTTGCATTATTAAGTGCATTGATTATTCTGTCGTTATTATCACCTACAGAGGTCATTCTAACTGTCTCAATACCAATCTGCCCAAGCTTTTCAACAATATAAACCGAGTTAGTATCAATAATCTGTCCTATAAGTAATTCATCGCCTATAGTAATAATTTCTGCTTTCATTTGATTAAGTCATTTTTCATATCTTTGAAAATAAGAATATTTTAAGCGGCTAATTTATAAACAATGGAAAAAAACAAAAAGAAAAACAAAGGATATATAAATCCGAAGCTTGTAAAAGCAATGTCGTTTTATATAATCAGTACCTGTATTATTCTGAGTGTTATCGCGAGTATTCTGGCTATTTGGCAATATGCTGAGCCTGATGTTTTTTGGAGATTAATAGCAACTTTTGTTGTAATTGGAGTGGGCAGCGCAGTTTTTGCATTTGTAAACGGTGTTTTCGGATCGGAGCATTAATACTTCGAGCGGTAAACGGGAATCGAACCCGCGACCTTGAGCTTGGGAAGCTCACGCTCTACCTACTGAGCTATTACCGCTTAATTTGAGCCTTCTAGGGGATTTGAACCCCTGACCTGTTGTTTACGAAACAACCGCTCTGACCGACTGAGCTAAGAAGGCCTCGGTTTGTCCTGTAAAATATTCAAAGCCCGTATCCTCTGTAGCAATGTGGGATGAGAATAATGAAAAAATACATATACAGGATGCGGAACAAGATTACTAAGATTTTTACATGACAGCTTTTTTAATGAACTTATCAGACTATCCGCATCGTACATTTCCTTAGTGTACCTGTCAGCAGAATATTCATTTTTCCTTATAAATATATTCATTACTAAACCAATAACCAGGGAAATCGGACTATACAAAATTCCAAATGCTATAAGTCCCAGGTGAAAGCTTGGAATATCAGAACCCAGAGCCAGTGACAACTGAGGACTGCCAATAAACAGTGAAAAGATATATAATGTTACACCTGATTGCAGGATACCTATTATCATACCTATTAAAGTGTGTTTTTTCTTATAATGCCCAATCTCATGCGCCAAAACAGCTACTATTTCCTTGATTGAGAGTTCCTTTATCAGTGTGTCAAAAAGAACTATACGTTTCTTTACTCCTAATCCGCTAAAGTAAGCATTTGCCTTCGTAGATCTTTTGGATCCATCTATGACGAAAATATTATCCAGCTTAAATCCTGCTTTGTTACTGAAATCCTGAATAGCATCACGCAACTCCCCTTCTTCCAATGGAGTTTGCTTATTAAACAAAGGAACTATAAGGGTTGAATGAAACATTGCCATAAATATCATGAATGCACTAACCGCTGCCCATGCATAAATCCAGAACATTTCAGATGTCAGTTGATAAAACCAAATAATTAAAGCCAGTAAGCCCCCGCCAATTATCATTGCAAGAAACCAGCCTTTAATTTTATCAAGAATAAATGTTTTAACTGTTGTTTTATTGAACCCGAACTTTTCTTCAATAACGAAAGTATCGTATATAGAAAAAGGAGTATTGATAATATCTGAAACAAACATCAGGAGCCCGAAAAACAATAATGCTACCAAAATCGGATGTTCGGTAAATTTTCTTACCAGGTTATCGGCATAGCTAAATCCGCCTAAAAAAAGCATTAATAATATTAATACTAAACTAAACGAGCTTGTTATCAGTGAAAACCTGTCATTAGCCTTTTTATATTCCTGCGACTTTTTATATTTTGCAGCATCATATACATCCTGCAGTTCTTCCGGCAAGCTGGTACTCCATTTGGTTGAATTCAGTAAATCAAGAATTCTCTCCAGCACATAACCAAACAGAATAATTGATATAAGAATTATGAAAACATTAGTGTACATCAATAATAATTTTAGAAAATGCAAAAATAGAAATAAAATGGAAAACTGACTGATTGGAGATATTAATTGTTAAGCATTTGTATATCGAGCTTATCCTTATTTTCTAATCGTTCCTCTATCGTTTTTAGATAACCTTCGGTTTTTATACACCTACGGATGTTGTATGACTTTGTTAACCATATTTTAGCTAATTCAAACTTATCTTCAAATTCACAGGCCAGTGCCATGTTGTAGCATGCTTTGGAAGCAAGGTTCCTGCCAGCATGCTCAGCAAGCTCACTCCATATTTCTGTTGCTTCAGTCCATTGATTTTTACTTATACATTTTTTTGCCTTTCGTAACAATTTATTTCCCGTTGCATAATAATGCCTGTTGATATTTTCCTTCCATGACGGGGCTATCCTTTTACCATATAATTTACCTGCCTGATAAAAAGATACATTAACAATAGTCTCTGCACCGGGAAATTTCTTCAAAGCATCCTCGCAATTTTGGTCAATCGCACGCCATACTAATCCATCCCAATAATTATATTCTTCAATAACCTTTAATTCTTTTGGATAGAGAATTATCCATTCAGGATTATTGTAAATTATGTACTTAATAAAGCATCCAATATAAGGATTTTTATGAATTTTCAAACTATCGCTCAGGACAAAATCGGTGAGAATAATCAAAGCATCTGTACTATCTTTCTTACAAATTTTAACAATTTCGGTCCATGAAATTTTCCCTGGTTCTATTTGTTTCACTTCTGTATGCCCTATAACAATAGTATCCAGTCTGGGTGAATTATTAAGAACTTCTGCTAAGCCGGTAAGGTATTTTTCATAAAATATATTATAATTAGTATCCTTATCAAGTCTTAAATTGTCCAATGAATCCAATTGACTTCTTGCATTCATATTAACTGTAGGTCCGGGATATATTGAAACGTTTCTTATATCAGGTGGAAGAGATATTTCTGCAGGTTCCAGAACACCTATATAGATATCGGATACTGTGTAGCATGCCGAAAAACAAACACAAACAATAGAAATCAGGAATAACTGCTTCATTTTAAGTTTGTTTATCAATCTTTTAATTGTTTATCCAGTCGTTGTTGATCAGCTATTCTGCCTTTCAGGATATTAATATAATTCCGGGCCCTCTTATTTCCAAAATCAAAATAAGACTTTTCTGCCCATTTCAGAGCTGCCTGAAGGTCATCATTCATCTCCATTGCCAGGGCGAGATTATAGGTTGCGTAGCTGGCGATTTCCTGATCCGGATTATTTGTTAGTTTTTCCCATATTTCAGCTGCATCAGACCAGTTATTCAGCTTTGCATATCTGGCAGCCTGCACAAGCTGGTCATTCCCTTTTTTATAAAAGTTTCTTGAAACCTTTATCCATACGGGTGATATTCTTGCTGCAAATTGCTGACCTGCAAAGAAGCCTGCTTCTTCGATAATACTATTTTTTGACGGAAGGTTTCCCCTGGCATCTTTTTTTGTTTTTCCCCTTGCAGTCCAGTATTTATGGTCTACGTATACATTTTCATCGATTATTGCTTTATTATCCGGGTCATATATTCTCCAGCCGGCTTCAATCTCCATGTTAAGTCCGGCTTCATATTCCACAACCTTTGTTTTTTTAGCTGCTGTCTCCCTTTTAATTGTATATTCATAGCGATCATAGCCTATATGAGAATCAGAGTCAAAAGTTTCAAGAGCAACCAGGGCATCAACATTGTATCTCTGGCATGTTTGCTGTGCAAATTGCCATTCAAGGGGTGCGGGAAACCTGTCAGTGCCTGTACCTCTTATATCCATATCATCAGCCAGTATGGCTTTGAACCTCGGAGAATTATTTAGCAGGTCAACTGCTCCGATTACACATTGTTTAGAACCTAGCCTGTCACTAAATATACCTTCACCACTTAATACACCTTCGATGATATTTCCGGCTCTCTGGTCTTTAGCAGGAAGGCTTCTGTTAACGATAGCCACCGTTTTTATTTCCTGGGGAACATCAATTCGTGCAGGTTCAAGGACGTCGACAGATATGAATGTTGTTTTGCAGGAGGCCAGTGATAATACTGTTACAAGGAAAACGGATAATTTAAAAGTCAGATTTCGTATCATGGCAATATATTTTTAGTTAAAGATAAAAATTTAATCTGGTTGCTTTTTCCCGGTTACAAGTATCTGGTTTATCCACCGAAGCGTAAGCGGAGGTGGATAGCCAGCTACGTCCTCATCCCTCCACACACACCAATTACCTGTCCATTGATATATGAAGAAAGATCAGAAGCCAGAAACAGTGCGCTATTTGCAACATCTTCGGGAGTTCCGCCTCTTTTGAGAGGTATTTGCTGTTCCCATTGTTTTCTAACCTCCTCCGGCAATTTATTAGTCATTTCGGAGATAATATATCCTGGGGCAATAGCATTACAACGAACATTTCTTGGTCCAAGTTCAAGAGCCATAGTCTTTGTAAAACCGATGATCCCGGCTTTTGATGCCGAATAATTTGCTTGTCCTGCATTACCTGATAAGCCTACAACAGAACTTATATTTATAATAGAGCCTGATCGGTTGGTTAACATTGTCATTTGAACTGCCTTTGTAAAATTAAAAACAGACTTAAGGTTGATATTTATTACCTTATCCCATTTCTCTTCTGTCATACGCATTAGCAATGTATCCATTGTTATGCCAGCGTTATTAACAAGTATGTCTACCGTACCGAAATCGCTTAATATCTCTTTAACAACTTTACCGGTTTCTTCAAAATTACTTGCATCAGATGCATAAGCTTTGCCTTTAACTTTAAGGTCGTTTATTGTTTTCTCAACTTCTTTTGCGTTATCATCAATAGCGAGATCTGTAAAAGCCACATTTGCTCCCTCACGGGCAAATGCTATAGCAATTGCTTTACCTATACCTCTTGCAGCACCAGTAACTATTGCGGTTTTTCCTTTAAGTAAACTCATGATTTATTAGGTTTTGGTTTTTAATTTTTATTATACCATTAAGACGTAAATATATAAAAAGTAAGAATAAAATGTATTTTAAGTAGAAAAAGTGCGTTGCCAGCCAAAATTGCCGCGTGCCATGATGGCCTTGTGCGTATAGGCAGGCGATTATTTTGGCTTGATTTTTTGCTTACTTTTGAGGTATATGGTACGACCTATGCAAAGTGCTATTATATGGATAATTCGCATTTTTTATTTTACTTTGCAAGCTATCATATTAATACTGTTCTGATAAACTAAATATTAAGAATTCAACTGATAAAAATAAAATAATATCAGGATGACTAATTTAAACATTGTATTACTTAAAGTTTTAAAAATGAAAAATTTAAAGTATTTTATATCGATTTGTATAATCATTATTGCATTTATTTTTCTTTCATTTGAAGGTTCTGTTCACACAGATATATCATATAATTTGCTGCAAGATAGTGCAAGCAATTATATGGATGGGAATTATAAAGGAGAATCAAGAGCATCGTACACTGCAGAAAACTACTGGGGACACCTTTCAATAACCGTGGAAGAGGATATGTTTACCGAAATTGATTTCTTTATCAGGGATTCAAGCCGTCATGAATTTGTTGACTCAATGTATGGAGTAAATCATTATTCTGATAATCTAATTTACTTTGAACAATGTATGAACGAGGATAAGGCAATAAAAATATATCCGCAAAGCTTGATTGAGTCACAGGATTTGGATAATGTTGATGCTATCACCGGTGCTACCTGGTCATATGAAATATTTATGGCCTCGACAAAAGACGCACTTAAAGATGCCAAAAAACCTACAAGCATTGATGAGGGGTATAATTATATCAGAACACCTTTGAAATTAAGTCCTAATCCCTTTTATGAATCCCTTACTCTGGAATATGATTTACCTGACAAGTGTTACGTAAATATTAGTATTTTCAATGTAGAAGGTAAAATGGTAAAACAATTAATTGATCAGGTGCAGTTTACTGGCAGCCATTCCCTGCAATGGAAAAATTGCCCATCTCCGGGAGTTTATTATTGTGCTTTTCAGGTTAATGACTGCGTAAATTGTTACAAAATATTGAATGTAAAAGGCAACTGAATGCATTATTTACTTTTTATCAAAAAAAAGTAACAGAAGAACTCGTCCGGCTTGAGGACAATAGTTATTTCCCCATTGCTTTGAGCATTGTAGCGCTTATATCAGCAGGGGATTC
>CBFCXR010000149.1:0-6425 GCA_965602045.1 uncultured Bacteroidales bacterium
GATGCTTTTAATGATTTCGGAAAGGAAGAGACTGTTAATATAAAAAAATTCAAGGATTACAGGAAGGGAAATAAAGATATTCAGATTAACCTGCCCTCAAAATCAGTGGTTTTACTCACATTAATAAAAACTTAAAAATGGAAAATGCAAAATATGTAATAGGAATAGATTATGGGACCGATTCAGTAAGGACAATATTGGTTAATACAGACAATGGTGAAGAACTGGCCGATTCTGTTTTTAATTATCCCAGGTGGAAGGAAGGCAAATATTGCTCCCCTGCCGATAACCAGTTCAGGCAACATCCGCTGGATTACATTGAAGGCCTGGAGTATACGATAAAGGAATTGATTTCAAAAAGCGATCCTGGCGTAGTAAGTAACATCGTAGCCATGTCAGTTGATACCACTGGCTCAACACCTATTGCTGTTAATGCGCAGGGTATACCGCTGTCATTAACTCCGGAGTTTGAAGACAATCCAAATGCAATGTTTGTGCTGTGGAAAGACCATACTTCAGTAAAAGAAGCAGATGAAATAAATCTCAAGGCGAAAAACTGGGGGGGCGAAGATTATACTATGTATGAAGGCGGGATATATTCCTCAGAGTGGTTTTGGGCTAAAATCTTACATGTATTGCGTGAAGATAAAAAAGTGAGGGAAGCAGCATATTCCTGGGTTGAACATTGCGATTGGATACCTGCATTGCTTACAAATATTAATTCTGTTTCCGAAATAAAAAGAAGCAGATGTGCAGCAGGACATAAGGCTATGTGGCATGAGAAATGGAGCGGATTACCTTCCGAAGATTTTCTGACAACTCTTGATCCGCTATTATCCGGCCTCAGGCAAAGATTATATACCGATACGTACACGGTTGACAGGCAGGCAGGAAAAATTTCCGGAGAATGGGCTGCAAAACTAGGGCTCCCCGAAAATGTTGTGATTGGTATTGGGGCTTTCGATGCACATTTAGGTGCTGTTGGTGGTGAAATAAAACCTTATTACTTATGTAAAATAGTAGGTACTTCAACCTGCGATATTTTAACTGCTCCAATGGAAGATGTTGGAGATAATCTTATTCAGGGTATATGCGGACAGGTTGATGGTTCTGTACTTCCCGGAATGGTTGGACTGGAAGCCGGACAGTCGGCTTTTGGAGATGTGTATGCATGGTTTAAAGAATTGTTATTGTGGCCTGTTGAAAACATCCTGAAAAAAAATGATATACTTGATAATGATACAAAGAATAAATTAACAGAACATATTACTGACAAACTTATTCCAAGATTATCAGATGAAGCAAAAGAAATACCTATTGACGAATCAGGGGTGCTTGCACTAGACTGGCTAAACGGACGAAGAACTCCTGATGCAAATCAAAACCTTAAAGGAGCAATTTCCGGTTTATCATTAGGGTCGGACGCTCCAAGAGTTTTTAGAGCGCTGGTTGAGGCTACAGCTTACGGCGCCAAAGCGATAGTTGAAAGATTTATTCAAGAGGGAGTTAGAATTGACGGTGTAATAGCATTAGGAGGGGTAGCTAAAAAATCAGATTTTGTTATGCAGGTATTAGCAGATGTATTAAATAAACCCATATTAATTACTGCTTCAGAACAGGCTTGTGCTCTTGGATCTGCTATGGCAGCAGCTGTTTCCGGGGGTGTTTATAAAACATTCGATCAGACAAGAGAAAAAATGGGGAGCGGATTTGAAAAAGAATATCATCCGATTCCGGAAAATGCCAGTAAATATCAAAAGATTTATAGTAAATATCTTAAACTAGGAAAATTTATTGAAAATGAATTATTAAAATAATACTACTATGAAAAAATTATTTTTCTTATTAATTATCGTTACTCTGGTTGCTTGTAAAACTAATGTGAGCGACAAAAATTCTTGCACATCAGCCATTGTTAAAAAAGAAGCATTTGAAAAAGAAATTGACGGAAAAAAAGTAGAATTATTTTTACTGGAGAATGCAAATGGAATAAAAGTATATATTATAAGTTACGGAGCACGCATTGTATCTTTACTTGCACCTGATAAAAATGGGAATTTTGCCGATATAGTACTGGGATATGAAAATATTGAAGGTTATCTTAAGGATAATGATCCTATGTACCTGGGATGTATTGTCGGACGTTATGCTAACAGGATAAAAGACGGGAAATTTACTCTTGAAGGTAAAGAATACAGTTTGTTTATAAACAATGCTCCAAACACCCTTCATGGAGGGGAAAAAGGATTTGATAAAAAGGTCTGGGATGGGAAACAGGAAGGTAATACTCTTACTCTCTCATATCATTCACCTGACGGTGAAGAAGGCTATCCCGGCAATCTGATGGTAAAAAAAATATATACCCTGACAGATGATAATGAACTAAAAATGGAATATGAGGCTGAAACTGATAAAACAACTATTGTGAATTTATCCCATCATAGCTATTTCAATTTAAAAGGGGAAGGTGATACAACAATTCTTGATCACTACTTGCTTGGTAATGCTGATTATTATACACCTGTTGACAGTACATTGATTCCAACAGGTGAAATATTGGCTGTTGCTAACACTCCTTTTGATTTTACAAAAGGCAAACAAATTGGCAGGGATATAGGTTTATCTGATGAACAGCTAAACTATGGACTTGGTTATGATCATAACTGGGTGCTTAATAAAGACACGGCAAATACTCTTACTTTCGCTGTAAAGCTATGGGAAGAAACCACAGGAAGAGTGCTGGAGATTTTTTCAACTGAACCTGCCTTCCAGTTCTATAGTGGTAATTTCATGGATGGCACTTTTACAGGCAAATCAGGTAAGCTATATAAACATAGGTCCGGATTGGCTATTGAACCTCAGCATTTCCCTGATTCCCCGAATCAATCCGGATTCCCTTCTACGGTGCTTAAACCGGGAGAAAAATATAAGCAGTTGAGTGTTCTGAAATTTGGTGTTATGAAATAAAAGTCTTTTAAGACTATTCATGTTTTTTATTTGTTTTTAATACCATGAAATTCAGGTATTTATAACGAAAAATAATTAATTCGGATGCCGGCTTCTTTCTATAATCACCCAAAACAACTTGTTGCAGTTGACTGCATAATATTCGGATATGAAAATGAAAAACTCAAACTGCTGTTATCGCACAGGGGATTCCAGCCTGCAAAAGGTGAATGGTCACTTATGGGTGGTTGGGTACATGATGATGAAACAGTTGAAGAAGCTGCGGAACGTGTATTATTTCAAATCACAGGCTTAAAGGATATTTATCTTGAACAGGTACAAGTATTTTCAAATCCCGGAAGAGATCCCGGTGGAAGAGTAATTAGTGTTATTTTTTATGCAATGATTAGGATTGACATACATGATAAGAACCTGTTAAATCAAAACGGAGCACGTTGGTGGACGTTTTCAGAAAAACCGGAACTGGTTTTTGATCATAACCAAATGGTAAAAAAAGCCCACGAAAAACTGAAACTAAAAGCAAGTTATACACTGATAGGAGAAAAATTATTGCCTGAGAAATTTACTATTCTTCAGCTCCGTACTTTGTATGAAGCGATCTTTCAACGACAATTCGATCCGGGAAATTTCAGGAAGAAAATACTTTCATTAAGAATGCTTGAAAAATTAAATCATAAAAATAAAACTGATTCAAAGAAAGGGGCATTCTATTACCGGGTTAAAAAACATAATGAAAAATTTATAAACGAAAGAATCGTTAAACAATAAATAGCAGATATTACTTTTTTATGATTTTTAAAAATACGGATTTTCAGGAATAAGAGTATTCTAATAACATAATAGTCAACGAAGATCGATTAACGATTTATGATTTCAGAAGTTATATGTATTCAATTACTCCTGTATGCCTGAAACAGAATACCTAGAATAAAAATAATTATTAATCCCGATCCTGCAAATGATAATTTTCTGCCTGTATAATATGACTCAGGTTCAAATTTAAACTCTATGATATGATTTCCTGCGGGAACATTCATTGCCCTTAATAGATAATTTGCTTTAAAATAATCTTTCTTATTGCCGTCCAAATACGCGTTCCATCCATCTTCATAGAAGATTTCCGAAAATACTGCCAACTGATCGTTTTGTGCACTGGTTTTGTATGTTAAATGATTCGGTTTATATGATTCCATTTGTATGGTCGAAGTAGAATCATATTTTATACTTTCAGGAATTTGATTTTTATACTTTTCATTTAAAATCGCAGTTGTGCTATTAATAGATTTTAAGGATAGTATCTCTTCATCCGCATTTACCACATACGTTATGCTGTCAACAAACCATGAATTTCCATAATGATACGGATTTATAATGGGCGGTGCTGAAAGCTGATAGATAATATATTTGGTGTTAAGCATGTTTAAAACAGGAATGTTATTTTTCAGAAGCTCCTGTATCTTTTCCCTGGTAGGATTACTTCTAAGAATACTATAAATTTCAGCATATTCCCTTGATATGTGGAAGTCAATTAACTCATTGTATTTTTTTAGTTTTGCACCATGATAACCGCCGAGGGATTTATGGAAATATGAGGTTCTGCTGCTGATAAAAGGATTCAGTATTGAAAATACCCTGTAATTTGTCGAGAAATTCAACTCCCTGAAAATTATTTTTTCCTGTTCAATTTGAAATTCTGCGGATTTAAGCTTCTTTACATTTTTAAGTTTGCTGACTTCTTCATTTATTCTTTCTACTAACATAGGTGATGATTCCATTTCATATTTCAGAATTTCATTATCAGCAACAGTTGCCTTAAAAGGATTCTTGTATTTTTGTGAATCTACCCAAAGTTTGTATTGAGAACCTTTTTTTTCATTATTTAAATATCGCTTATCAACGCTCCATAAATCAACCAACACCAGTATACTCAATATTAGCAGGAAAGTTCTTTCCCTAAGCTTACGAATTATAACCAGGTAAATAATTGTTGCTGTCGCCAATATAAAAAAGAGACTTCTTAAACAATCCTTTTTAAAAATATCAATTCGGATATCTATTAATTCTTTTTTAAATTCTTCAATTTGCATTAATACATTCGGATTATTATTATAGTTGCTTAATTGATTATTGAAATGTTGAATTTCCATTTTACTTAGAAAATCGAACCATGTTGCCGGTATCATATAGAATAAGAGAAAAAGGCTGCTTATGCCCAGGGAGACATATAAAAATCTTTTTTTGTCAACTCCGTTTTTTATAAAATTATTAAGAAATAAAAATCCTAGCAGAGGGAAGGATAATTGTACTAAAATAAGCATCATTTTGGTATCTCTGAATTTATTAAATAATGGAACATACTTAATAAACATGTCGAGAATATGGCTGTACTTCCATGATAATATTATTGCCAGTAATGAAACTGCCAATAGTGCCCATTTAATTTTGTCTTTTACAAAAAATATCCCTAATACAAATAAGAGAAAAATGCTTGCGCCAAAATAAAATGCTCCTCCCGAAGAATATTGGTCACCCCAATACGAAGAATATTGAGCAATTGTACTTCTGTAATCAGGGTGTACCTTATTTATAAATTCTTTGTTGTTACCAAGCATCCCGGAGGAACCTCCTTTAATATTTGGTATAGCTAACGACCATATTTCGCCAAATCCAAGACTATATTGTTTGATGTAGTCGCTGTCCAATGCATCATTTCTGTTATTGCTTGTTTTGTTATCCGCTGATATTGTTAGCTCTGATTTGCCTCTAATAGTATGTTTACCATATTCATAAGTTACTATTAAGTTTGAAATTGTTGGTAAAACACCCAGCACACCTGCTAACAACAGTACCATTGATATTTTGAAGAATTTTGGCAACAAATTATTTTTCATGTAGCTATAGAATTCCACTATTACAATAGCAATAATCAGATATAACATATAATAAGTCATTTGAACGTGATTGGCAGACAGATGCAGACATGTAAAGAAACTTAGCATCGCACTGCCTGTTAAAAAGTTTTTCCTGTAAGCATAAATTATACTTCCTGCTATGGGAGGAATAAAAGATATTGCGTGCACCTTTGCATTATGTCCTGTTCCCAGGTACAAAATGTTTATTGAAGATAATCCGAATGCAATTGATCCGATTATTGCCAGCCATGGATTCACATTAAAACATAATAAGAGAATATAGAAACCAATCATAAGGAAGAACATGTAACCAATCGGTCTGGGCATTATCTTTAGAATATAGTTTTTTAAGGAATTTATAAGATTGGAATTTTTAGTAGAAATCTGATAGGCAGGCATTCCTCCAAAGGCTGAATTGGTCCATAGGGGTTCTTCATCATATTTTGCACGATAATCATAAATTTCTTTACTCATTCCTATATATTGTTCAACATCGGATTGTCTGAGCAGGTATCCCTTTAATTGCGGTGAGAAGTAAATTCCACT
>CBFCXR010000150.1:0-6382 GCA_965602045.1 uncultured Bacteroidales bacterium
GTTTTGTAGTTTATATAACGTTTGAACTCATTGTTCTTATACACCAGTGCAGCATGATACCAGCGGCTTGCAGGATATAGTTGTGTAGGATCAATGAAGTTCATATCTGCACCATTACCTGATTTGATATAATTATCCATATACCACATGCTATCGTTTAGAAATTCCAGTTCGAATAATATTCGTACATCCGGATTGCCCTGCATATGTATAAATTTTTGCTCGGCAACTCCCCCCCTATCGACACGAAATACTACTTCAAATGTAAATTCATCTAAACCTATTAGGGGATTATTATCTATCACGACTCTATCTTCCGTCCCGTCAAATAGATAGGCGCTATCCTTATTGATGGTGATTATCTCAGGATTGCCTTCAGGTGTTACAGCAATTCCACCAATTGAAGTTAAGTTATTAAATTTCCAGGATGTGTAGTTGATCTCAGTTGCCAATGTGCTTGCACAAATAATAAACGTTGAGAACGCATAAATGACTCTTTGTATTAGTGTAATCATAACAATAAATTAATTTTATCAGGTTAGTATTATTGAAAACTAAAGTTAGCTAAAATCGTCGAAATGGTTATGGGTGGTATACAAGTGCTCCAACAAAACTATTAAAAAATATCCGGAATGGTTGGCAAAGAATAAGCAATCCGGGAATTAACTAACTTGATTACATAATACAAAACTAAAAGAAAAATTATGATGACTAGTTTGAATATAAAAGAAATTCACTTAAATTTAGCATTATGAAAAAAATAGGTAAATACAAGAATCAATACAAAACTGTATTATTTCTTGTTGTAATTATGCTTTTTAGCATTACGTTGAATGCTCAAGAAAGAAAAGTTCAGCAACTTCCAATATATGAAGTCGCTTATGAATATCCATCGGTTGATAACATTAAAGAGGTAATAAACCTTGTACGTAGTTACTATTTATCTACAAGCGCGATAAACATTATCGACTCCGAAACCGGCAAAGAGATTACTGATTTTTCAAAACCGAATAAGAATGCAATCGTTGCGCCAGGCTTCGCAGGTCAATGGTCCTACACCAATGGTGTGGTGTTATCAGCCTTTGAGTATCTTCATGATGTTACCGGTGATCCATCATTTTTAGCTAATACCACCAAGTTCTTTGATTTGATGATTGAAACCGTACCGTACTTTAGTAAAAATCGCGAGAAATTCGGCAGAGAAGCTAGAAATGGTTGGGGTAGATTTCCCAATTTTCATTCACTGGATGACTGTGGTTCCATAACTGCTGCAATGGTCAAAACATATTTGAAAGATAAAAATGAGGACTATCTTAAAGTAATCAACTTAACTGCTGATTTCATTTCCAACAAGCAATTTCGTTTGGATGACGGCACCTTGGCCCGTCACCGCCCACAGTACCAATCAATCTGGGCCGATGATATATACATGAGTGTGCCGTTTCTTGCTAACATGGGTGTGCTTACCGGAGACAATAAATATTTTGATGACGCAATTAAACAGATTCTACAAATGGCTGATCGGCTTTACATTCCCGAAAAGGAGTTGTTTGACCATGGTTGGAGTGTTACATCAGGTGATTATGATCCTCAGTTTTATTGGGGGCGTGCCAACGGTTGGACACTCATGTCAATGGTAGAAGTGCTTGAGGTTCTGCCGGAAGGTTATCCTGGCCGTGATAAGGTAATGCACCTGTATCGTTCAATGATCCGCAGCTTAGCAGGTATTCAAGATGGTACTGGTTTCTGGCACAACATGTTGGATAAAACAGACACCTATTTGGAAACTTCATGTACAGCAATGTTCACGTTTTCGATTGCTAAAGGCATCAACGAGGGATGGATAAATCACGTATATGGTCCGGTGGCACTTACCGGCTGGAATGCCATTAAAACAATGATATATGAAGACGGCGCAGTTGATGGCACCTGCGAAGGAACCACATTTGCACATGACAATACCTATTACTACCATCGTCCTAAAAATATTCATGCAACCCATGGTTATGGACCGGTTTTATATGCCGGAGCTGAAATGATTCGCTTATTGCAAAATGATAAGATCGAAGTTCAGAAGGCCAGAATTAATTCTCGTAACAGCACTTTTCATTATAAGCTAAAAAGCGAGTGGCCTGAGAAGTAAATGTATCTCAGTTTATGCGTAATTTTTATTTCCACATAAAACTTGATATTGTCAAAATAGTTGAACAAAATAAAATGCTTAAGCAATTTAATATAATAAGGAAATAGAATGAAAAAACAATTTATTTTAAGCCTGTTCCTTTTAGTTTTTGCAGGAACAATGGTCGTAAAGGGTCAGGATTCAAAACCACGTGTTATTGTTATGACAGACGGCGAAATTGATGATCGCAGTTCCATGATTAGATTTTTGCTTTACACCTGTGATGTAGATGCCCTCGCAATTATTGAAACAAATTCGATGTTTCAAAAAACCGGGCATAGCGCTGAGGACTGGTATGAGAAACAATTAGAAGCATATAAGCAAGTTTATCCTAACCTGATAAAACATAATCCCGACTATCCAACCTACGAAAAGCTTAAAAGCATTAGTTTTGTAGGAGATGAAGACTATGATCATTTAAAGGACTTACGCAAACTTAGATGGGATCTGGTACCCGGTTATAAAATTTCTTTTAAACCTGACAATTGGCCAGATACGCCTGGTTCAGACAAGATTGTGGAAATATTATTGGAAAGCAGAAGGATACCTATAATTTTATTGAAAACGAAGTCAAAAAGAATCATGGGCCACTTGGTAAGTTGTATCCACAAGATTATGTCAGCGAAGGAGACTCTCCTGCATTCCTATACTCTATCGCAAATGGTCTGAGAAATCATGAAAATCCTACTTATGGTGGCTGGGGTGGAAGATTCGAGAAATTTGACAAATTCGAAAACGTTTATGTTGATGCTGAAGATGATGGGAATGATATTCAGTTTAACTGGTGGCAATATAAAGACGCTGGTAGTTATGATGGATTAGTGGAATTACAAAATTCGGAAAATGCAAATTTATATTTTGTAGCGCCCGATGTAAGTAAACCAGAGACAATCCATATTATTCTTAAAGTCACTGATAATGGAAGTCCGGTCCTTGATTCATATAAAAGGATAATCATTACAGTCCTGCCTTAAGGAAAATAGAAATATTGGAATTTTTATAATAATAATACATATATTTGTATTCTATAATAGAGTACTATTTTATATATTATTTATGTCTACAATTGATTTAATAATACTTGGCAAAATTATGGAACACCCGGTTAGTGCGTATGAGTTGGTTAATATACTTGAAACACAAAATTTAAGCCGATGGGTCAAAATCAGTTCACAAGGAGTTTACAGGAATGTTACAATTCTTCACGAGAAGGGTTACCTGGAAGGTAAAAAAGTAAAAGAGGGTAATATGCCTGAAAAAACAATATATTCAATTACTCAAAAAGGCGATGATCATTTTAATGAATTAATGAAAAAAATGTCTACAAGATTAGATGATTTTTATTTCAGTTTTAATGCTGTAATTGCCAATATCGATAAGGTTGATAAAAAAACCGGCCTTAGTTATCTTGAATCAATCAGGGCAAAAATTTATGAGCATAAAGGACAATTAAATGCTAATTATGAATATCGAAAAGATAAATTGCAATTATGTGGATTGGCTATACTCGAATTATACCACAAAATCTTTAATCGGATTTTAGTTGACTGGATTGATGAATTAGTAGAAAAATTCAGGAAAAGTTAATTTTTTTTATGGCAATACTCTATTATAGATTATTTTATTATAGATTAATATAAATTATAGTATTATGAACAAGAGAATTTATTTAATTTTATTTTTAAGTGCTGGGTTAAGCAGCTTAATTTACCCACAATCGGAGTTAAAACAAACAATTCGGGGGCATATAGTTGATAAAAACACCCATATGCCTTTAATCGGTGCAACGGTTGCAATTATAAGTTTGGATTTGCAAATAGGTACTATAGCCAATGAAACCGGAGAGTTCATATTAAATAATGTGCCTGTCGGTCGACAATCTTTACAGGTTAGGTATATTGGCTATTTGCCAGTAAGCATAAACAATATAATTTTGAGTTCGGCAAAAGAATTAATCTTAGATATTGGAATGGAACAGGATGTTAATGAAATTAAAGAAATCTTTATAAAACCTGACTTCAGTAGAAATAAAGCTCAAAATGAAATGGCATCAGTTAGTGCAAGGTCTTTTACAATTGAAGAAACAAAGCGATATGCCGGGAGTTTAGGTGATCCTTCAAAAATGGCTGCAAATTATGCAGGTGTTACCTCGGTTGATGACAACAGGAATGATATTGTTATCCGGGGAAATTCCCCCAGTGGTTTACTTTGGAAGCTTGATGGGATTGAAATACCTAATCCCAATCATTTTGGTTCGTTAGGCAGTACAGGAGGTTCAGTTACAATGCTAAATAGTAATTTATTAGCCAATTCCGATTTTTATTCAGGGGCTTTCCCCTCCGAATACGGCAATGCTATTTCCGGTGTTTTTGATCTGAAGCTACGATCGGGTAATTGTATTGAAAAAGAATTTTGGGCACAAGCCGGCTGGAATGGTTTTGAATTTGGAGCAGAAGGTAATTTACCTTTGACTAAATCAGGATCATATTTATTTACTTATCGGTATTCAATTATGGATGTTATGAATAAGTTAGGCGTTGATATTGGTTATAATCCACAATACCAGGATATGACTTTAAAAGTTGATTTTCCTTTAAAAAACTATAGTAAGCTTAGTATTATTGGACTTGGTGGAATTTCCAAAATTGATATCCTTGACAGTGATGATGATATTGCAGAATGGACATATAGTAATAGTGGTGTTGATATATATAATGATTCAAAGATTGGAGTTTTAGGTATAAAATATAGTTTTTTACCAAATAAAAAACTTCGGGTAAATAATGCAATATCTATTACAGGACATCATTTCCAAACAACTATTGATACGCTCAATAATATTGATTTTGTGAAATTTATGACTAAACATGAGGATGAGGTAGAATTTAAATACTCAATTAACACAACTTTGTTTTACCAGCTAAATTCAAAGAATAGCTTTAAAACCGGGTTGACAAATGACATTTATTCCAATTCATTTATTGATAGCATATATTCTGGCCCTGTAAAAGGTTATAGAAATCTTGTTGATATTAATAATAAAATTAACTTCTTAAGGAGTTATATACAATGGCATCATAAATTTTCAAATTCATTTTCCATAATAAATGGTTTAAATTGCCAGTATCTGTTTTTTAATAACACAAAATCTTATGAACCAAGAATTGGCTTAAAATGGGAATTTTTCAGCAATCATATTTTAAATATTGGAATAGGTATGCACAGCCAATTGCAGCCAAGGTTAATCTATTATGTTCAAAACGAAAATAATCAACTTACCAATAAAGATTTAGGTTATACAAAAAGCAATCAAGTTATTATCGGATATGATTACCTGATGATTAATGATTTAAGACTTAAAATCGAAAGCTATTATCAGTATTTACACAATGTTCCGGTTAAGCAAAATCTTAATGAACCATTTTCTATGCTTAATTCAGGTGCTTATTTCCACATTAATTTGGAGGATAGTTTAGTAAATGAAGGTACAGGTCGAAATTATGGAATTGAATTTACACTTGAAAAATTCTTTTCTAAAAATTACTATTTTTTAATCACGGGATCATTATTTGAATCGAAATATACAGCTTATGATAAAATTGAGAGAAATACCCTTTTTAATGGAAACTTTGTTTTTAATATTCTAGGAGGTTATGAGTTTAAAACAGGCAAATATAATGTATTAGTCTTAGGTTTAAAAAACACTTGGGCAGGTGGTAAAAGATATATTCCTTTTGATATCCAAAAATCAATGCAAACAGGAAAAGTAATATATAATTATAATGATGCTTTTAACAATAGATATAATGATTACTTAAGAATTGATTTAAAATTTGGATTCAGGATAAACAGGCCAAAACTTAATGCTGAAGTTGCAGTTGATTTTCAGAATTTGACTAACCATAAGAATATTTTTATCGAAAATATGGATGTCGAAACAGGCGAAATTCGAAAAGAATACCAGGTTGGTTTTTTCCCAATGGGCACTTTAAGGATACAATTCTAAAAAGATATAAGCAACTATACTTATACGAAAACGTATTTGATTATATCTTTATTCAGATACTTTTGAGGATTATTATCATACAGTTAATTTAAATAATAAGGGGACAGGTCTGTATATTATTAAAATTAAAGATAATGAGAACATATTGATAATTCTTGATTTGGAATAATGCACGACGGCATAATACTCTTCTA
>CBFCXR010000151.1:0-6342 GCA_965602045.1 uncultured Bacteroidales bacterium
TCTCCGGCCACCTGAGCTTGATCTTGAACTGCTGCTGCTGCTGGATGATCTGCCTGAGCTTCCTGACGAAGAACTACTTGATCTTGAATAGCTTCCGGAGCTGCTTCTGCTTGGACTTGAGTAGCTTCTTGAGCTGCTGCTGCTTGGCCTTGAGTAGCTTCTTGAGCTGCTGCTGCTACTTGGCCTCGAATAACTTCTAGAACTGCTGCTGCTACTGCTTGGCCTTGAATAACTTCTTGAACTGCTGCTGCTGCTTGGCCTCGAATAACTACTTGAGCTGCTGCTGCTGCTTGGCCTCGAATAACTACTTGAGCTGCTGCTGCTTGGCCTTGAATAACTACTTGAGCTGCTGCTGCTACTTGGTCTTGAATAATAGCTTTTCGAAGTGGAACCTGGTTTGGTATAGCTTGAACTGCTTCGGGAGTTCGTGCTTGGTCTTGAGTAACTTGAGCTGCTTCGGGGGCTTGAACTTGGCCTTGTATATGATGAACTTCTTGAAGTTGTACCCGGCCTTGTATAAGAACTACTGCTTTTTCTTGTTGTACTCTGTGAAGACGAATACGAAGAAGGACGTCTTTCAGACCTGTAATATTCAGGCTTTTTAGTTACAGCTGGTTTTGAATAAGTTGAAGAATAATTTCTTCTGCTATTAATTTCTGTACTTGCATTGCCAGTGGCGGAAGTTCTTCTGCCTGCAGTAGCAGAAGTTGATTTTGATGTAACTGTTCCTGCATTTGTTGATGTGCCTGAAATTGATGTTCTTCTTCCATTATTATTACTTGATACATTTCCATAGGATTGCCTCGTTGAACTTACTCTCCGGCCATTAACATCAGTTGCGCCTTTTGTTCTGGCGTTAGCCGCGGCCACACCGGGAGTGGTTCTTACAGTACTTCTGTTTGAACTGATTGACCTTCTTTGTCCGTAATATACACTGTTCCTGTTATAACGATTATTATAATAATAATCACTATAATAACCGCCACCATAACCGCCATAATAACTATCATAGTAACCGTGCCTGTATCCTCTCCAGTATGAACGGCCATACCATGGTGAATACCACGACGAGTAATAGGAGGGATAACCATAAGAAAGGCCAAGACCCCAGCCCGGAAATCCGTATGATAATCCTACGTTCCAACCGCCATAGTAATTATAAGGACTATAATCATACCAGTAGGAATCATGATACCACGGATCATAATATCCGAAAGAGTAAAATGGCCTGTGGAAACGCCTTACTCTTGATGCCCAGTAATAATCATCATCATCATAATAGTAATGTTCGTTTGTATTATAAGTATTTCCGTCTTCTTCATAATATTCCTGGTCAATATAGTCCTGATCTTCTTCATATGCCAGGGTATCCTCAGGGATATAATTATCAGAAGTGTCTTGTTGATTTTCCAGTGAGGCGACATATTTCTCATAATCGCTCATTTTTGTTTTCTCTGGTTCTGAGTTATTGCTTTTTATTACTACGGTTTCTTTTACTATAGCAGGTTCAGCTACCGGTACAACTGCAGGTTCATAATATATATCATCATAATCTGCTGCAGCTTGAAAACTACCGGAACAGGAACCTAAAACAAAACTCATAATACCTAATATAAGTACAATTGCTTTCATGGTACACCTCCTTGTGATTTTTATTCTGTGAATATATGATTTTATTTCTTTATTTTGCATGAGAATTAATTTTAAATAGTAAACATCAAATATCATACCAAAACATAATTATGGCTAAAGAAGTTACAAATAAAGAAGAGAATTATTCACGATGGTACAATGATTTAGTAGTTAAGGCTGACCTGGCTGAGAGCTCGTCAGTAAGGGGCTGTATGGTAATAAAACCATACGGATATGCAATTTGGGAGAAAATGCAGGCTGCGTTAGATAAAATGTTTAAAGATACAGGACATAGCAATGCTTATTTCCCTTTATTTATCCCCAAATCATTTTTTAACAAAGAAGCATCCCATGTTGAAGGCTTTGCCAAGGAATGTGCTGTTGTTACGCATTACAGGTTGAAAACCGATAAGGAAAGTAAAAAAATTGTTATAGATGAAGATGCTAAGTTAGAAGAGGAATTAATTATCAGACCCACTTCCGAAACAATTATCTGGGATTCATATAAAAAGTGGATACAATCATACAGGGATTTACCTTTATTAATAAATCAGTGGGCTAATGTTGTTCGCTGGGAGATGCGGACAAGATTGTTTTTAAGAACAACTGAATTTTTATGGCAGGAAGGACATACTGCACACGCAACAGAAAAAGAAGCACAGGAGGAAGCACTGAAAATTCTGGATCTGTATGTTGATTTTGCTGAAAATTATATGTCTATGCCTGTAATCAAAGGAGACAAGACAGAAAGCGAGAAGTTTCCGGGAGCTATAAATACATATACTTTTGAGGCTATGATGCAGGATGGGAAAGCGCTTCAGGCAGGAACATCTCATTTTCTCGGACAAAATTTTGCCAGGGCATTTGACGTGAAATATACAACAAGGGAAGGAAAGGAAGAATATGTCTGGGCTACATCATGGGGAGTAACTACAAGGTTAATAGGTGCATTAATCATGGCACATTCCGATGATAACGGCCTGGTTCTGCCTCCTAAATTGGCACCTATACATGTTGTTATTGTACCTATATATAAAAACAATGATCAGTTATCTGCGATTTCTATAAAAGCGGAAAAAATTAAGAAACTACTGACAGATAAGGGCCTTACAGTAAAATATGATAATCGTGACACTTATAAACCTGGCCGGAAGTTTACAGAACATGAACTGAAAGGAGTACCGGTCAGGTTAGCTTTGGGTCCTAAAGATATAGAAAATAATGAGGTTGAAGTTGCACGAAGAGATACATTAGAGAAAAAAACATACCCGCAGGAGGGTATCGATTCAGTTATTATTAAAATGCTGGACGAGATACAGAAAAACATTTTTAATAAGGCCCTGGAGTTCAGAAAAAATAACACATATGTTGTTGATGATTATGAAGAGTTTAAGGATATAATTGAAAACAAAGGCGGGTTTGTGTCAGCACACTGGGATGGCACAACCGAAACAGAACTTAAGATAAAGGAAGAAACTATGGCAACCATCAGATGTATCCCTCTGAAACCGGAATATGAAGATGGAAAATGTATTCTCACAGGCAGGCCCTCAAAATATAGAGTGTTATTTGCAAAAGCATATTAATGTTGATGGTTGCTTAATACTGATTTTAGCTTATGATCATATATTCAGCCATCTTTTAAAATCACCCGCTCTGTTATAGCTTACAATTATTTCACTGTCGGGTTCAGGTTTTAGTTCAAGCTTAATCCTGCTTTTCGATAAAGAGTACATATTTTCAATTGAAGAAATATTGACTATAAACTGACGGTTAACTCTAAAGAAATCTTTTGGATTGACAATATTTTCCAATTTGTCAAGAGAATAATCAAGAGGGTAATTATTGTTACTTTTGGTGCAAAGAAAAGTATTCTGGGAACTGACAAAAAAATATGCTATCTCATCTGTTTTAATAGTTTTAATCTTTTGTGCGTAACGGACAATAAACCTTTCCTGGTAATTGATCTTTTTATTGAAAAAATTAATCAATGCCTCAAAGTCTGTTGATTTTTCATTATGCAATTCATCTAGTTCTTTGAATTTATTCAGACTTTGTTCCAATTGTTGAATTTCAATCGGTTTCAACAAATAATCTATGCTGTTTACTTTAAATGCACGAATAGCATATTGGTCATATGCAGTAGTAAAAATAACAGGTGTCTTCACTTTTACCTGCTCAAAAATTTTAAAACAAAGTCCGTCAGCAAGATGAATATCAAGAAATATTAAATCAGCTGTATTGTTATTTATCCAGTTAACTGATTCTTCAATACTGTCAATTTTCCTCTGAACATGAATGCTTTTATCAATCTCATACAGCATTTTTTCCAGATTATTTGCAGCAATCTTTTCATCTTCAATTATTAGAACTTTCATTTATTCATCATTTAAGAGGGGTATAACTGCAACATATTCATTATCCTTAATATAAAATTCAGGTGATACTTCAGAAATATGCCTGTACCTTTCCTTCAGGTTCGTAAGTCCTATTTTTGTTGATTCATTTAATGAATCCTTTGATTGAAGGTTGTTTTTAACAATCAGTAAATCATTTCTATTGAAAATATTTATTATCAACGGATTTTTTTCTGATATTACATTATGTTTTATTGCATTTTCGACAAGCATCTGAAGGGATAGCGGAGGAATAAATTTGTTCAGCTCCCCTGCATTTAGATTAATTGTTATTTCAAGATTACCCTTATATCTGATTTTTTGCAGAAAAATATAAGAATCCAGAAATTTCAGTTCATCTTTAAGTGAAACCACAACTTTTTCCTTAACATCCAGTACATGGCGGTATGTATTCGAGAACTTTGTAATGAACTCTTTTGCTTCATCCGGATGCTCGTCTATTAACGAATATATTGTATTCAGGCTGTTAAATAGAAAATGAGGATCTATCTGATTCTTTAAGGCCTCAAACTGTGACTGGATATTTTCACTTTTCAGATGTTCTGTTTGTATTAATGAGATTTTCCACTGTTTAAAATAATAATAAGCTTCAATAACTGTAATGACAAATGTGTTTATTACAATAGCAACAATAATATTATTAAATAAGACAGAAGCTAAGCTTTGATCTCCAAAATGATTCAGGAAATAATAGAATGTTATCGCAAATATGCAAATTACTATTACAGCATTAACATTTGTCAGTATAAACAGGGAGCTTAAACGTTGAATTAGCCTTTTATCCCAGGGGTACTTTCTGTGCAGCCAGTTGTACGTTCTTATATTTACTGCAAAAATTACAACACCAATAGAAAAAGCATAACCCCATCCTAATATTATGCTGTGAGCCGGTACAGAACCATCATTAAAATAAAAATTCAGCTTGAAAAAGAGAGGTATAAGTATTGAAATTATAAAGCATGCAAGCAATATTCTCCTGTTGAATTTCATCCTATAAATAATTACTTTTCTAAATTATTAATCAATAAAAATACTAAAAAACTATTCTATATTGCACCATAGGAAAAATACCAAGCTGATATATCATCTTTTCTTCACCTGCATCAGAATCAAATGCCATCGTATAAGGATTTCTATGGTTTATGAAATTCTGAATATCAAAAGCCAGTTCCTGTGAGATTTTTTGACCATCTAACCTGAAAGCTATCCTTATGTCAGGCCTTATGTAATTATCAAATTGTCTGGAAAACGGCCTTGATTCGTCAAGTTCTGTCCGTCTGTTCTCTATGGATGTAGCAATATCCACTGGTGTATACCTTAATCCTCCGGCACAGGTAAATTTTCCGTCAATTGATATAACTTTTTCATACTTAGTATTTTCCTTTTTTGAAGATAACTTAAATTCTTTGCCCGCTAAAGCATTAATAACATAATTTCCGTTAAAGGCTGTATTTCTCATAATCCTGTCACTTCCTCTGTATTTAGAATCATATAATGAAGTGGTTAAAAGATAATAGAAGCCTCTATCCATAAATCGTTCAATAGTAAGTTCTATTCCGAAATTTCTGCCACTGCCTCCGTTTACCAATAAATCGGGTGTAGTCCGGGTAAAAGAATTGTTGTTTAAAATTGAATAGGAGCTTTCATTCGGCTCCACCGGGGCCTCAAAAATACTTTGATAATATGTTTCTGCCCTTAATCGTAAATTCTTGTTTATCTGAAGATCATATCCCAGGACAAAATGATGACTTCTGGTAAAATCCAGATTTTCATTTGGCCTTAAATGCTTTAAATCAGTTAATTCAACCTGTTTGAAATAAATGCTTAATGGCTGGCAAATACTATGCATTCCATATGCGATCCCAAATGACTGATTATGAGATAATTTCCATTTTATACCGAATCGTGGTTCAATAGAATAATGATCATTTAAAGCCAGGTGCTGATAATGAATACCAGGATTGAATATCAGATCATCAGTTAGTTTATATTGCCACTGTATATATGCCTCATAAAGATCTGTAAAATCATTATTGTCTATTCTTGTTACAAACCTGTCATAGCTGCCCTTATATATCGAATCAATCATATTCATGCTGATTCGTTTCATATTAATCCCAATCCTGAGATTATGGTGGGCATTATATTTCCTGTTAATATAAAAAATACCATAAATTCTTGAATCAGTCAGGTCCATGCGTACATATGGACTGGGAATATTTGTTACGGTACTTACCGAATCAGCAATATTTTCATTGCTCATTGCTGAAGCACCAATAATAAGTTTTGAATA
>CBFCXR010000152.1:0-6276 GCA_965602045.1 uncultured Bacteroidales bacterium
ATAGCCGATACGGTCGAAGCATATCTTTCAACTGCTGGCTAAGCCTCGGATAAGAGTATCCCCCACGATCTCTTCATGACTTGCTGTTCCCGATTTTGGTTTTTGCTAGGATTTTCTTCAATAGGTCATCATTAGGGAATAAATACCAGTGACCATCTTCTTGAAACGCGATGAAGAGGTCCTTTCCCTGGTACTTCTTTTCGAGAGTCAAACGACCCTTCAGTTCTACCTTCAGAAACGTTTCACCGTCAATATGCTGGGCGATGAAATCTGCACCTTTCCAGTCGTTACTTAATCTAAAAGTCACATAAACGTAGTCAGCGAGAACTGCGGATACCTTCTGAAAATTGTAATTCTCCTTCTGTCTAGAATTCAGATCCGAATATTTTATATGTTGCAATAATTGCCATGTCATCTCAAAGTCCATTCGGCATAACATATATTCTGCTGCCAATATCAGCATTATCGTAAATGTACAGCGTATTATCCTGAAAAACAAAAAAATGAATGTTTTCGCAGATTAATGCTAAGTGCGCCATAATGACTATCAGTGGTGGGAAGGCTATAGCACACTGAACTTCAATGATTTAAAAAAACAATAGACAATGCACTTTACCATCAATGTTTATGATTTCTGTTATATTTACACTGGATAGACAAGGATCATTTATTCATCTTTAATGCAACGAACACTGTAACGAGAATCCCAAAATCCTTCATGTACGAATACATAAGAATTTGTAGAACTAAATTCACCAGAATCATTGTACATAATCACAAAATAAGAACAAATTGATATCCAAGGGCTAGTATATTTCGTAGCTGACCAGAAGGCACAATTATTTCCGATTCCAAAATATTCGTCTTCATAGCGACCACCTGGCAAAGCTGTAAAACCGCTTTCATTGGTTGCTACTGTATTCGGACTATTCCAATGCAGTATGCCAGTTTCCTTCATTTTAGCCCCTGCTATTTCACGGCCACCAAGATAATTAATGAGGTTCTCCCACTCACTTTTTTTGGGTAAATGCCAACCATCAGGACAAACATTACAGGCTGTTTGCCAGTCATAGAGCCTGCCATATATTTCTGCATAGGCAACATTATCATTATAAAACCAACTACCAACACCTGCATCATAATTTAAATTTTCTGCCATCCATACCTGTTTCCCTATCCGAACAATTTTATATAGCTTATTATCACGGGTGTCTGCAATTGTGTCAATATCTGTTATTATAGAAACCTTAATTTCAGATGAACTTGAATCTCCATCATTATCAAAGGCTGTGGCTTTAACGGTATGAGTATGTATAGTTGTAGTACCCTCCCAACTATAGCAATATGGAAAACTATCAGTAGAACTCTTATATACATAATCAATATAAAATTTAACCTCAGTAATACTTCCGTCTCTATCTTCTGCATCTACTGCTATGGTTACAATATCACCCTGTTCAAACACCGAATTATTGGCAGGTGATATAAAAGTACATGATGGTGCCTCGTTTAGCTCTTTTTTCTCTTTTTCACAACCATTGTTTAATATAGTAACTCCAAGTATTGCAAGGATAGATAGTTGTACGAAATATTTTTCTATTTTCATAAAAAATAATTCTGTAAGTTTATACTATTTGAATAATTCATAATATTAATTTCTGTGTTATTATAATACAATTTGCAGCCCCATGCATATGTATCATTAATTTTTGTAGCAGTCCAGAAAAAACCGTTAAATCTAAGGTAGAAATCATAACCTACAGCTTCATTAACTCCACCCGGTAATGCAGTAAAACCACTTTCATCGGTTGCTCCTGTGTTCGGGCCGTTCCAATGGGTAGTCCCTGTTTCCTTCATCTTACCTCCTGCCACATTGCTCCCTCCCAGATTATCAATGACTTCTTGCCACTCGTCCTTAGTAGGTAAATGCCAACCATCAGGACAATTACGCTCTGCGGAATCCCAATTATAAAGTCTTCCAAATATCAACGCATTAGCATCATCATATTTATAAACAGATGAATAATTATCATAATTAAAATTCTCTGCCATCCATACCTGGTTACCAATTTGTACTGTTTTATATGTCTGCCCGTCTCTTGTATCTGTAAAAGAATCAATTTTAGTAACTACAGTTATATAAGCTGCTTTAGTTATAGTATCAGAATCGTAATCATTACTAACTATTAGTGTTACAGTATGAGATCCTAAAGTACTAAATGTGTGGATTGAATTCTGCCGAGTATCAGTGCTTCCATCTCCAAAATTCCATAACCAATTGTCAGGATTATTTGTTGAATTGTCTGCGAACTGAACGGATTGACCAATAATGATATTTGTTGCATCTGAAGTGAAGCCTGCTACCGGAGGGCTACCATTTGTTATATTAGAAATAATATCAATACTAAGCGAAACCGAATCTTTTGCACCATCATCATCATAAGCAATTACTTTAATACTATGGTTGCCAATGTATGCAACTGATGTATTCCATTCATAATTGTAGGGAGCATTTTTTATAGAAGCCTTCCCTATGGTATCAATATAAAACCGGACTTCAGTAATGGTACCATCACTATCTTCTGCATCCACTGATATGGTTACTATATCCCCTTTTTCAATTATATCACCATCCGAAGGTGATATGAGACTACATGTAGGTGCCTTGTTTATTTTTTCCCCGTCTTTTTCACACCCATTTAACAAAATTATTAAAGAACTTGTTATAAAAAAGATAAAAACTATTGAATCAATTTTTGTGTTCATTATTATTTTATTTGCTTTCATGTATTAGTTATTAGAATGAGCTGTTCCAGACCCACTACCCGACGCCGCTCCACTGAACGTACTTTTTGGAACATTTTATTCAAGATTCCATTCTCCTAATAAGAAATCAAATTTATCCATTATTTTAAGATCCTGTGTAATAAAATTATTAAAAGAAAAGAGAATAAACAATATAGCAATAACTATATTAATATAGTTCTTTATTCTTTCATTATCACAAGTTTATTATCAGCTTGGTTCATTTTATAAGGGCTAACATATATTCTATTGCCAATATCAGCATTATCTTAAATATACAGCGTATTATCCTGAAAAACAAAAAAAATTAAAGCTCTTAAAACTAATTTAATCAAGTATATTGGCTATTTTTATTTTAAAAAGTAGTTTGTACACAAAATTCCGTTTGGTTACTATTTAAATACGACACTATTACATTATTAGACAACATATAACATAATAACATAAATCAAGAGAAAATGAGAATAATATTTCTATTAATTACTTTTATTATATCACCTGGAATTTTCGCTCAGGGTGATAATTTGAAAAATATGGTATTAATACCCGGAAATGATTTTATAATGGGTAAAGATTCTGAAAAGGGATATGATTTTAGCCCTGCTCATAAGGTACATGTCGATTCATTATACTGATCATCAAAATGCCTTACTTTCTTCAGGATATTGCCAAGAATATTTTCTCCGAATATAAAGATAAACTATCGGATATTTGCATAGTGTTTCCGCACAAACGGGCAAGATTATATTTTAATAAATACCTTTCTGAATTAACAGATAAACCTGTATGGTCCCCTTCCTATTACACAATTAATGAATTAATGCAGCATCTGTCAGGATTACAGGTCGCCGATCCGTTAACACTCGTTTTTGAGTTATACTCTGCATTTAAAAATATCACCAAATCTTCCGAAAGTTTTGATGACTTTTATGTTTATTGCGAAATACTTCTGGCTGATTTTGATGATATTGACAAGTACCTTATCGATCCGGGGGATATATTTAAGAACCTGGCAAAACTTAAAAACATTGAAAACTATTTTGATTACTTATCAGATAAACAAATTGAAGTAATCAGCAGGTTCTGGAATACTTTTTCACCAAAAAACATTTCTGATGATCAAAAAAGTTTCCTGTCTTTATGGGAATCAATGTATCAAATATATACCGCATTTAATGAAACTCTCAGGGAAAAAAACCTTGCTTACGAAGGTATGGCCTATAAGGAGGTAATATCCGGAATTAATTCCAACAGTCTAAATAATCTGAATGAAGCTAAATACGTGTTTATCGGATTTAATGCTCTGAATAAATGTGAAAAACAATTATTTCATTACCTGTCAAATATCAAAAAGGCCGAATTTTACTGGGACTATGATGGTTATTATATTAATAATACAATACATGAAGCCGGATATTTTCTGAGAGAGAATATCAAAGAATTTCCTACCAGGTTAGGTTCGTTAACTTATAATAATCTTACAAAACAGGAAAAGAACATATCCTTTATATCAGTACCTTCAAATATCGGACAAGCCAAGATAATACCGCAGTGTTTAAAAAAAACAGGAAAGCTAAAAGACATCGATGTTAATAAAACCGTAATTGTTCTGGCTGATGAGAATTTATTATTGCCGGTATTGAATTCCATACCCGGGGAGATTGATGAAATTAATGTATCAATGGGTTATCCATTTAACGAAACTTCGATCTATAGTCTAATTGAAAACCTTGTAGATATCCATCGTAATAGCAGAAAAAATAAAAACGGTGAAGTACAATTTTATTTCAAAGATGTTATCTCATTATTAAAACTTCCGGTATTTATTGATATTTTTCAGGATGAAATCAATTCTTTATTACAGGAAATAGCAAGTGAGAATAAGGTATTCATAAATGCAAATGAATTACATATAAATAACCTGCTAACTACTATTTTTAATGAAATTAAAAATCCTAAAAGTATACCGGGATATATCCTGGGAATATTCGATATTATTATAGAGAGTTATAAGTTAAAAAAGCCTCAGAACGTAATAGAAAACAAGGTAGAATATGATTTCATCTATCATGCTTATATTTACATTCAGCGGTTAAATGAAATACTAAAAACCACGGAAATTGAACTCTCGGCAAGTACATTATTTAAGCTTATACATAACCTTTTAAAAAAACTAAGCATTCCTTTTAGCGGTGAACCGTTGGTAGGTCTACAGGTCATGGGTATTCTCGAAACCCGTGCCCTGGATTTTGACAACATAATAATGCTGTCTATGAATGAAGGAATTTTTCCAAAATCTGTGAATATACCGTCATTCATTCCTTATAGCCTGAGATACGGTTTTGAAATGCCAACACTGGAACATCAGGATGCAATATATGCATACTACTTCTATAGATTGATACAGCGTGCAAAAAACATCTTTCTGGTTTACAATTCCAGATGTGACGGCTTATTTACAGGAGAGCGCAGCAGGTTTCTGCATCAATTATTCTATGAATCGGCATTTAAAATTAAAGAGGAGAGCTTCTCATACGATATTTCACACTTTACTCAAAAATCAATTACAGTAAAGAAAAATATTAATGAGTCAAATATTCTAAAAAAATATATAGAGCCTGACTCAAAAGCCTGGCTGTCACCAAGTGCAATAAATACATATCTGAATTGTTCTTTAAGGTTTTATTTCAGGTATATTGCCGGATTAAGTGAACCTGACGAAGTAACTGAAGAAATAGATCCTGCATTATTTGGTAGTATATTACATAAAGCAATTAATATTATATATGAACCTTATATTAATAATTGGATAAATGAGGATATAATAAATCGCATCAATGAAAATAAGAATATTGTTGAATCTGCTATTAATGAGGCTTTTCATGGTGAATATTTTAAAGAAACCGGCAGGAAAAGCAAGCAGGAAATTTCCGGCAGGAACCTGATAATAAAAGAGGTTATTCAGAAATATGTATCTCAGATACTTGATATTGACAAGTTTTATTCGCCATTTAAAATTATTAGCCTGGAGCAATTTTATACTTCACATACAACAATAGTTGTAAGAAATAAGACTGAAAAGGTTAAAATCGGGGGTAAAATTGACAGGGTCGATGAAAAGGATGGAATGTTAAGAATAATTGACTATAAGACCGGTAAGACAAATAACTCTTTCAAAAGCATTGATTCCCTGTTTGATAATAAAGGTTCAGAAAGGAATAATGCAGCTTTCCAAACTCTGCTGTATTCGTTAATTCTATCTGAAAATATTAAGGAATCAGATATTATTCCCGGCTTGTATTTTATGAGGGAGATATTCAGTAAAGATTTTGATTTCAGGATTATACTGAAAAAAGGCAGGAACGATTCGCACCCTGTAAACAATTTCAAATCACTTTCAAATGAGTTCAGTGAAAGACTACAAAAGACAATTCAGGAAATTTATAATGAGGAGAAAGATTTTAGTCAGAC
>CBFCXR010000153.1:0-6270 GCA_965602045.1 uncultured Bacteroidales bacterium
TTTAAAGGCAATTGACTTTTTTTAATCCAGGTATTCGGGACGGGCAGGGGCGAACCATTCTATTAAATCGGTTTCTTCAAGTGCAACAGAGCCGTGTGGTTCATATGAATTAAAGAGATAGCCATCACCAGGGCCCAGGATACGTTCATTTCCTTCAGCATCAAAGAACTTTACTTTGCCACGTAACACGAAGCCACTCTGCATGGCAAGGTGGGTGTGAAGATCCACGCGTGCACCGGCTTTTTCATGAAAGTGGCATAGCATGTTGTCTGTGTTATAAACCAGTGTAGATCGGAAAATTCCAGGCCGCATCTCTACGGGGGTGTTTTCACCAACGCGGCAAAAACCACGATGGGCCGATACTTTAGGTATGTCGTCGATATTGTTTGTTTTTATTGAAGACATGGCACGTCTCTCCTGGATGGTTTCCAGCAGTTTATTCCAACCATTCATGAACTGTGTACGAAAGCGCACTACCGGTCCAAAATCAGCATATTGATTTGGTTTCAAACCATCCTCGGCATAAGCTTTAGCGAAAGTAGGTAGTTTATCGCATAGCTCTTGTATAATGGTTTCGTCCACAGGTTTGTCCATAAGATTTTCAACGGCTGGTGAATTTTCTTCCAGTACTGAAACAGTACCTGACCAGTTTAAAGTAACATGAACATTGCCACCCACTAGTTCGGTGAAGTGGTGCAGATTGCGCGCACCGCCTCCCAGAATAATACCGGGCAAATTACGTTCCTGCATAAGCTTATACTGTTTTTTTGCTACTGAGCATCCTGCGAGTTTTATTGCTTCAGGGCTTAAAGTAACACCAAGTGCTTCTGCTTCTGCTTTGAGTTCTTCATCCAGAATACCTGAAATGTGGGTAACAAAAAAAGCAGGTGAATTGCCAGATTCTTCCGAAGCCTTCTTATAAACCTCACAAACAGAAATAGCTTGTGATATGGCCATAATTTCTGTTGCAACAACAGGCTTATTTAAACGCACCAGGCAGTCTAATGCAATGAGCCCGGAAGGAATAACAGGTATCTTGGCTATACAGTTTGGGAATAACTCATAATCTAAAAGAGCTTCTGCAACAGTTTTTGCTGAATCCTGGTCAAAGCGGGGATCCATCTGAACAGATACAAAACCTTCACGCCCGTTGGTTTCTTTAAAATGGGGCATAAAACTAGTGGCCATTTTTGCAATTAGTTTTCGTTGTATCAAAGCGGCAGCTTCTGAATTATCCTGATTTTCAGAAATAACATGATCAATAATACGAAGGGTATCTTCTTGTGTCTCGGGAGGACGCAGCATACGGGCAACATAAGTTGGATTTGTTGTGCAGGCAATAGCGCCCGCGTTCAATGCTTTATTTGCTTCTTCAACCGTTGGATTGTTGATCCAAAGGCGGGTTTGAGTTTGTGCGGCAACTTGCCTAAAATATCCTTGATTCATGATAATTCTTTCTTTAATATTTTTACTTTAAATAGTCTTATTTTATTTTGATAATTTCCTTGCAATCGTGGCTTCAGCAGCATTCACAATGTCATCAACACCCATATCGTAATAATCCAGTAATTCCTGCGGTTGGCCGGAACCAGGAAATATGTCTTTGAGACCGATACGCACAATGGGAACTGGTATGTTTTCAGCTGCAGTTTCCATAATTGCACTGCCCAATCCACCGATAATTGTGTGATCTTCGGCCGTTACAGCAGCTCCGCAATTTTTCAAGACCTCGGTAACACCTTCCACATCCAGTGGTTTTACCGTGTGTACTTCCACCAGCGTAACACCAATACCTTTTTTGGCTAATATTTCGGCAGCTTCCATTAAACGAGGGAGCAATATACCATTCCCAAAAAGTGCTATATCATTTCCATTTTGTTGCAGAATATTAATCTTTCCGGGAACAAAAGGTGTGTTTTTTTTAAAAACGACAGGATCGCGTCCACTTCCCAGTCTTATATAAACAGGACCTGGAATAGATGCCGCAGCAATGGCTGCTTGTTTGGCCTGATCGGCATCAGCAGGAACTAAAATTGTCATATTCGCGATGGTCCGCATTATTCCAATATCTTCGAAAAACTGATGTGTTACACCTTCACGCTCACCAGCTGCTATACCTCCATTTACTCCAACCAATTTTACATTCAGGTTAGGATATGCAATGAAAGTACGAATTTGTTCACAGGCGCGCATAGTAACAAAACCGGCATATGTAGCGAAAAATGGAATCAAGCCTTCAATAGCTAATCCGGCAGCAGTTGCAGCAGCATTTTGCTCAGCAATTCCAACTTCTACATAATGATCAGGGTGTTTTTCAACAAATTCGGTTGCGCGCATTGCTAAAAGACTGTCGGCGCATACTAACATTATTCTGTCATCTTTTTCAGCAAGGGCATCTAAGCCCTGCATGAAACCTATACGGGTACTTTCAATATTACTCAAGGTCTATTCCTCCTAAAATTGACATTGCTATTTGATGTTCTTTGTCGGTTGGTACTCTCTTGTGCCATGTATTATTTCCCTCCATATATGGAACACCTTTTCCTTTTAATGTATGGGCAATAAACACTACAGGCTGGTCCGGATCGGGTGGTGCCAAATCAGGAACAATGGTCATGCCTTTTCTATTTTCTCTCGTTGCACGTCCCCGAATTGCTGCATTTTCAAGTGCAAGTGTTATTTGTTCCATATCATGACCATCTACTTCCACCACATACCATCCAAAGGCTTTCCATTTCTCCGGTAGATTTACCAAACCGCTTATTTTATCAACAGGGCCACCACTCTGAATTCCATTATAATCAACTATTGCTATTAAATTGTGAAGTTTGTATTTGGCAATAGTCATTGCTGCTTCCCAAACAATACCTTCATTCAGTTCTCCATCGCCGGTTAAAACAAAAGTAAGGCTATCATCACCTCGGCGTCGGGCAGCAATAGCCATACCACAACCTTGCGGCAATCCATGCCCCAGTGAACCTGAGGTGGCATCTACACCCGGAGTAGATTTTTGAACAGGATGTCCTTGTAAACGGGAGCCAAGTGAACGTAAAGTTTTTAATTCAGATGGGGGGAAGTAGCCACGCCTTGCTAATGCAGCATATAAAGCAGGACATGCATGACCTTTTGAGAGAATAAAACGATCCCGTTCTTTCCAGTCTTGATTCTCCGGATTTATTCGCAAAATATCAAAGTATAGGGCCGTTAAAATATCTGCAATTGACATACATGGCCCAGGATGTCCGTCTCCAGCATAGTATACTGCGTTCACTACGTCACGGCGCAACTGCGTTGCCATAGTAGTTAGTCGTTTGATTCGTTCTGTCATCGTGTGCCAGTTTATTTAAATTTAGCAATATATAAAGATATATTAAGTGAAGTAGTCATTTATCCGCTTTTTATTATAAAAACGATCCCAAATATAATAAAATAGGGTAAGGTTTTTTGGGGGATTACGATAAAATTTGGAACAAACACTCGAAATTTCTTCATTTTGTTTATAGCTTACTTAGAGAAATAAAAAAGTTGTTTTATTGTATATAAAGTTTATGCTTAATCCGCATAATCAACGTTCTATTCCTCATCTTTTATCCGGTAATGATACGTACGGGCCTGTTTTTTTACTTCCAGTTCAGGATTCTTTAAAAGACGAATCATCTCTGAGCCAGCAAGCAAGGCAGCACCATGTCCATGCGTATGTTCAAACGAGGCAGGACGGTGATAATAGTAACAGATATCTCCTGAAAATGTTGTACTCTTGCACATATTCTCAATTTTGCCATCTCGAGTGATATACATGGTCAATCCATTCCAACCTGCCTGGGCAACTGACGCATAGGTGTGGTCAATCCAGCCTTCGTTCACACCTTTGGCTATACTATAAACAAACATGGCTGTACCCGATGTTTCCGGGTATGTATCAAAACGATCAAGTAAATTGTACCACAAGCCATTACCACCCTGCATTTCAGCGATACCCTGAACATGTGTACGGTAGATTTTTAAAACTTCATTACGGCCGGGATATTTATCCGGTAGTGCATCAAGTAGCGTTACGATGGCCATCATAGCCCATCCGTTGGCACGACTCCAATAAAAGTGAGGGTCGTATTCACCGGCACACTGATTCCAGCCGTGGTCGTAAAGCTTTTTCTCCCACACAAACAAGCGGTCAGACAATTGAATTACCTGTCTGACAGCATCTTCATAATATTTGTTGTCGTCGGTTAACTGCCCCATTCTTGCTAAAAAAGGGACACACATATAAAAATCGTCGGACCATAATGATACCTCCTGCGGACGTTGACGGCTCAGGGTACCATCGCTCAACCGAAATTGTTTGTTAGTGATGAAATTTGCAATTGTATCGATCATTGCCCGGTATTCAGGTGCTTGTTTTATCTTATATGCCTGAATAAGGGCAGCACCAATCGAGCCACAATCATCCAGAGCATGCATATTAATAATCGGATGAAATCCGTCCCTTTTTACTCCATACTTTTGAGCCTTTTCCCGAAAGTACGGGAGATGTTCAAAAATGAAATCGAAATTCTTAATCGGGTAATCGAGAAATCGTTGATCGTTCAATTGACGCCCCACAACAAACATTGCTGTGTAAGCTACACCGAGGGTATAGTCCCATAAATTAAAACTGGCAATTCCTTTATCAATCACAGCATCAGGATCTACCGTTTTGAAATCTGTTATCACCTCGCCAGTTTTTTCATTGATAATCCGGAATGACGTGGATGAATAAAAATAGTTGAACAAACGCTCCATGTTCTCCTTTATGCTTTCTTCAGAAGGGATAACATAGGGAAATTCATAGTGTGTGTCATCAAGTTGAAATGATTTTGGATGTTCAGTTGCCATTTGGGCCGATGCATTCTTTCCGAAAAAGAAAAAAAGCAACATTTTAATTCCCAAACAAAAAATGATTTGTTTTGAAGTTTTCATTGGATTTGTTTTTTAATTTCAGTCAACCAGCTTTTTAGCCGGGTCTATTTTAAGAAATAATAACGCACTTATAAACATCATTCCTGCAATTATAAATAGCGGTAAGTTGTAATAACCTGCGACCGATTGCCCCGGTCATGCATGGATATGCACCTGCCTCTCCAATACCGAATAAAAACCTTATCATCAACAGCATTACAAAACTTCCCGCCATGCCTGTAAATCCGGTAAATACCGACCACCATAATACAATTATCGATAATACAACATGTTGCCCTTTCTTGTCACCCCAGGCACCCAAAGGTATCTGAAACAATCCGTAGGACAGAATAAATGAACTTAGTACCCATCCCCATTGTGACTCTGAAAGGTTGAGATCATTCATTATGCTGGCTCCGGCAACACTTATGTTTATTCTGTCAAGAAATGTGATTACCCCAATAGCCGTTAATAACGCGAGTACAATATTCCTCTTTATCACTTCGATACTATTTTAAACTTTCAATAACAGATTTTACATTTAATACTCCTGATAACGGACTTGATAATACCTGCTTACCTGTTTCCCCGGTAATACGGGTTTCCATCCTTGCCATTGAGCCTTGTGCCAGCACAAAAACATCCACTTTATCCGCAAGGTTAACAGAGGTATCCAGAATCCGCTTATCATGTTTTTCATTATCACCAGTCATAAGAGCTTCGAACGCTCCTTCAGCAAGCCCTTCTTCAGTTACAACCTTTTTTGATAGTTGGTCTGAAATTCTTTTAATCAGCTTTACTGTTGGTCCCAAAGTGCTGGGCAAGGTAGCAAGAACTCCAATTTTAGCATAGTTCTCAACGGCTTTCTGCGCCATGGCATCGTCAATTTTAATAAGTGGAACAGAAATAAACTCCCTCGCCATAATGGCAACTTCACCAACCGAAGAACATGTATTAAATATAACATCAGCCCCGGCATCAACCGCTGAATGAAAATAATTCATTAACCTCTTCGCTACTGCCGCAGATACTTTATCGTCCCTTATAACATCCTGAATAAGACTATCGTCAACAATATTAATTAACCGAACATCAGGAAGGTGCTCTGCAAATAACTCCTTCGTAGGATCAACCATTGGCATTGCCGTGTGAATTGCAACAACTGTTTTCATTTTATGATGATTTTAGTTTAAAATGCTATAATATAATAAAAATTTATAATTACAATAATCAGTATATTTTAAAAACAAAAGATAAAAGTAAAAGATAAAAGTAAAAGATAAAAGTAAAAAGACTATAAATAAAAGAATAAAGAGGTAAGGATTAACGAATGAC
>CBFCXR010000154.1:0-6264 GCA_965602045.1 uncultured Bacteroidales bacterium
CATGCTGTTGTAGCAATAGCTGCAGGTTCAACACTAAATGGTAACACCCTTTCAAACAAGGTTGCTATTTATGGTGTTCATCAGGTTGCTTATGATGAATTAAATGATAACGCTGCAAGACTAATGGACAATTGTTTAAGGTGGGCTATGGGCTTGGCTCCTAATAGCATTAATGATAATGATGCTGTTATTGAAACAACAACGGTATATCCGAATCCTTCGAATGGAATGGTTAACATAGAGTTCAATCATGTGACTTCTGCACAGATCACTATTTTGGCACTTGATGGAAGGACTATCAGAACAAATGATATTTATAATGTTGAGTCTACATCGCTTGATTTATCTGATCTGAATAGCGGTATTTACATCATTAACATTACAGGTACTGATATCAATTATACGCAAAGTATTTGCCTGCAGAAATAAATCATTGGAGTATATCATAGTTATGAAAAATCTTATAAAGAACTAAGGCTTATTAAGACTATGATTATTGATTAGAGTATTTGTTTTTTTTCGTTAATGTAGTTTTTTGAAATTAAGGTTTGAGATGATGTTAGCTTTGTGGCTTGTATTATACAAGCCACAAAGCTTTTTTTATGGGGTTTATTAAACTTTGAATCTTTATAAATAATTTCTGGAATAGCTTAATTTTCAGTATACTTTATTCCAACTAATTTGTTAACGATATTTAAATGTTCCAGGATTACCAAAATTATCGGTCCAGCCTTCTGTTTGTTGAAGCCATGGATTAGCAGTTAAAATATCAGTTTTAAGTCCATGAATATAGTAGTTTTGTTTCCAATCAATAACAGTTGAATCTCCTAAAACTTGATCCATAGGTTCCACCAAGTCAACAAATTCAAAATATTGTGTATAGAAATTTGCTAAAGCATCTATTTGTTCATTGCTATTTGGGGCTGCAGGATCAAAAGAAAGATTTAGTACACTGCTTAAAGGATTATCTGCAACTGCTGAATCTTTAACCTGAAGGTACATACCGGTACGTGCAGTTCCATTTAAAGGAGCAAGCCCTAATTTTGCACATGTGTTATTATCTGCTTCTGGTGAATCATTATATAACATCCATCGCTGTAAGTCCCAAAATCGTTTACCTTCATACGCAAGCTCAACCCTGCGTTCGTACAAACAAGCTTCAAGGGCTTCGTATTTGTCACTTAAACTTCCTATACCATAATTATTCGCTGAAGGGATACCAACACGATTTCTGATCTTACCTAAAATTTCTACACATTCATTTATTTTACCTTGGGCAGCAAGACATTCAGCCTGGTTTAACAATAATTCGGCAAACCGATATTCATAGATATCTGTTCCTGAAAGACCATAAACTGTTGAATCAACAGTCGTATTCGACATTTTACAAACGAAAGCATAACTTTCTAATTCATTATCAAAACTAAAATGAGCTGATCTACTTTCGTCCAGCCAACGATACGACCAGACTACAGAGGTTGTTGGGTCATCTGTTGACTGACTATGCCTCCATTTACGGCCTGAAAAAGCAAAAGTATTGTAGAAACGGGGATCGCGGTTTTTAAAAAACAAAAACTCATCATAACCATTGGCTGCTGTTGGTCTACTTCCGTCAGCCATTGGAAAAAGATCAATCATTTGTTTAGGAGCAGGAATTCCGTTTCCGCCTTGAGAAGGCAGACGAATATCACCTTCCCAGTCATTGCCCAAAATAACTCCACTGGCATTAGAGCAAAGTATTGTAAAAATGGCTTCCGGGCACATACTATTATTAAAATCATAAAACATTTTGGCCCAGTCGTTTGCCGATGAACCATATAGTTCATATCCGGCTGTGCCTAATTCATCTATTGCAGCCTTTGCAGCATCCAAGGCATCGGCCCACCTCTTATTCGACGGGTTATCCCAGTCTTTATTAAATAAGGGGCTTGCCCCGGTTAATAAAACCCTGCTTTTCATAGCTAATGCCGCCCCTTGTGTAGGACGTCCAAAATTTGCGGCAGGATTCCAACTAGATGGAAGTAACCGTGCGGCCTCGTCAAAGTCGTCAGTTATGTGTGCAATCATTTCTTCAATACTTGCGCGGGGCAATTTGATACTTTCATCATATGCTGAAGCAGTTTGTACTTCTGTTACCAGAGGAACGCCTCCGTATGTTCTCATTAAATCAAAATACTGAAGCCCGCGAAGAAAGTAAGCCTGGCCTTTGGCTCCATTGATAAATTCTTCCGATAAATGTCCGGTTCCAAAATTATCCATCTCCTCAATAATAGTGTTGCAATCACGAATTCGGCTATACGGTACATTTTCTGGTGATCCTTTTGTTAGTTTCTTTCCATAATAGCCATCACCATCCTCTGCCGAGCTTAAAGTAACTGTAGGATTTATGTAATCGTCTACATCTCCTCCAATTTCCTCTGTCATTCTTGTTTTGTTATCGCTGAGAGATCCGTAAAGTGTTTCTATCGGACTATTATAACCATTATAAAAGTTATAGTAAATCCATGCCAAAAAGTCATTGGTTTGTTGTTCATTTTCAAAGATTTCATAACCAGATTTTTTGAAATCTCTCATTTCCACCAGAAATTCATCACTGCAATTTTGGAAAACCAATATTGATAGAATCAGTATAATGAAAATTTTTATTTTATTCATTTTATTCATTTTTTAAAAAGTTAAAAAGTAACATTCACACCTAGTGTCCATGTTCTTAATGTTGGATAACCTACAGAAGAAGCATCGTATATATTGCGGTATTTTCCGGGATATGGATTGTATAAATCCCAAAGGTTGTTCCCCGTAACATTAAACCTTATTTTTTCAAGACCAATTTTATTAGAGTATTGTTCAGGAAGTGTATAAGCCAGGGTTAATGTTCTTATATAAGCTCTGAAACTTGGTAACTGCCAGAAATCAGAGGGATTTCTATTATCGTCAAAAGCAATATTGGGATATTTGCCATCAGTATTGGCATACTTTACAGTCTCATTTCCGTTTTCGTCAGTAAAAACTATACCTTCTGAATACATATCTGTCCAAAAGGGCTCACGGTTCCATATTACATAGTCAGAAGTATTTTGTTGCCTAATTACATCAATTTGCCTGTAAGTACCCCAGCTGGTGTTTATTGCGGCAAATAAGCTCAGTGATTTCCATGAGGCTTGTAACGAAGTACGGAAGCCAAAGCTTTGGTTCTTTTTAACAAGTTTGGCATAATCCTCATCCTCTTCTATCCGGCCATCAGGACCATTTTGTATACCTGTGCTATCATTCATCGTTCCTCCTAAATCCTGATAAGCTAACATTCCTTTTCTTAATCCGGCTGCAGAGAAGGTACCAAAATATGAGGGGTTTGTACCGGCATCTTCTGCATGTGCTGTTAAATATGCCCAGTAGTTGTCAATATCTTCATCGGTGCGCAATATCCCATCTCCTGTAGAAGTTCCTTCCCATACCTTAAAACCCCATTTAGGCATTATGTTGGAATAACCAACTCGCTTATTATTGTCTGCTGGTAATCCTACCCCTTCCTCAATGTATTTTTTAATTACGTTGTTATAACCAAATTCAAAATTGGTACTAATCCGATACCTGAAATCTCCCATTCCATCTCTCCAATCAATTGACATTTCATTACCCCAACTCCATACTTCAGCAAAATTTTCTTCGGCAACGGCGCCTCCTACAGAAATAGGAACTCCCACTTCGTTTGCCCTTGACATTAACATTTCACTATTTTTGTCGTGCCAGAATTCATAGGTAAATGAAAGACGGCCAGCTAAAACAGAAGCATCAATCCCTATGTTTTGTTTTAATGTTTTATCCCAGGTTACTAATCGGTTTGGTGAAGCGCCGGGCTTTAATGCATTCGAGAATATTCCACCGTCTTCTGCACCAAATTTATAACCTTTATCACCATCCCAACCAAAGGTTTGACGCCATAACCAGGCTTTTATATTGTCTTTTCCTGTTAAACCAACAGAATATCTGATTTTAAGAAAATCGATCCAGTTTATATTGTCACTAAAAAAACTCTCCAGAGAAGGTACCCAGCCAAAAGAGGCCGACGGGAAAGTTCCCCAATAGTTTTCAGGGGCAAACTTGGTGGAAGCATCACTTCGTAAAATAAAATTTGCTAAATATTTGTCGGCATAAGCATAGGTTAACCTTCCCAAATACGACATATTTCCTGATTCGTAGCGATATATATAAGTATGCACATCATATAAAGTTCCTGCAGTAGCGCTGGTACCCCCATATACATCTAATGGATCATGGTACAACTGTCTTGAATCCCTTGAAAAACGTTCAGCACGTTCAATGGATGCCATGGCTCCAAATTCATGCATTCCAATAGTTCGGGCATAATTTATATAGGCATTTGCCTGGTAAGAATTGTCTTGTCCATCTTCATAAGCCACTCGGGCACCCTTATCATCAGTTCCCATGCCAATCACTTGAGGAGCTCTCCAATTGGTATTATCTCCATAGAGGTGACTTCCTTCCTGGTGGGAATTGCTGGAACGAATTAATGAATATGGTGTTTGGACTTGCTCATTCATGGAGCTGGCAAAATTCGCTGCATAGGTTCCTTTAAAAGTTAAACCTTTGATAAAGGGGACATCGTATTGAAGTGAGAAATTGGCACCGTACGAACCGCTTTCAGTAGTTGAAAGTGAACCGCTTTCAATCATGGCAAAATAATTCCAACTGGGTAATTGACGAAAGGCATCTGCAGAACCGCTGTTCTGGGCAGGTCCCAGTGCAGGGGATACAAAGTACTCATCACCATCTGTATATTCTGCCGACCATGGGATATATCGGGGCATATGTAACAATATACCATAATCGGGCGGCCTTGCCTGGCTCCCATAGCTATTATCGTTAATCTGCGAAAGTGTTTTGGAATAAGGTTTAACGTGCTTTGTTTTACTGGCAGAAATTGTAACATCCAACTTAAGGCCACTGGCTAACGTGGCATTAATACCCGAACGGAAATTCCAACGAGTATAATCATCTTCTCCCATATTGGCATTCTGTGTTACATAAGAACCTCCGGTGAAATAACGGACATTTTCTGTACCTCCGCTAACGTTTAAGGCATGCTGGTAATTTTGAGCAGGCTTCCATCCTTGGTCTAACCAGTCATGATTCAGGGATTTCATTTGTTCTAATTCTTCATCAGAGAATAATTTAGCCGGGTCAGATACACCGGCTGCACCTAAGAATCTGTTTGCAAACAATCCGTATTCATAGGTATCCATGGTTTTAGAATGGCTAACTGCATCATTAAAAACAAATTTGCCTGAATATGAAATTTTTGCTTTTCCTTTTTCACCACGTTTGGTTTTTACAATAATAGCTCCCTGAGATGCCCTTGATCCATATATTGCCGCGGCAGCGTCCTTTAAAACGGTAATGCTTTCAACCTCGGAAATATCCAGTGCATTAAAAGCGCTCATATCTGAAAACCCGTTATTAGTATAAACTTGTGGCACATCATCGATTACAATAAGTGGGTCGGAGGTTCCTCCATCCTTAGCAAAGTTGAAAGATTGCCGAATTTCGATTGACGCCCCTTCACCGGGCCTTGATTCACCTCCTGTAACATTAACACCGGGTATTTGATCCCTTATAAGGGTTCCCAGGTTTGTAGCAGGAATATCTTCGATTTTGCTCAAAGATACTTTGGCTATAGAATAAGTAGCATGTTTAACTTTCTGTTCACCATAACCAATTACTACAACTTCTTCCAACTCATTGGCACCTTCTTCAAGCACAACATCAATATGTTGTTCGTTTTTTGCGTAAAATGTTTGGTTATTGTATCCAATAAAAGAAATTTCAATTTGACTTTCTTTTAATAGATGAAGGGTGAAATTACCATTTACATCAGTAATAACACCGATATTTTCTCCTTTTACTACAACATTTGCTCCCGGTAAGGGTACACCCTGTTCATCCTTGACTGTTCCGGATACATCAAATTCCTGGGCAAAAATTGCAGATGATAAAGCTGTCAACAAAAATAGTGACAATATAAATAATGGTTTTAAACCACTATTTATTGACATTTTTCTTTTTAGTTTAGTAGCTTTTTTCATAAAAAACGTTTTAAAGATTTAAACTTCATGGGTTTAATAATTAAACAAATATAACAAAAAACAAGGTATTTGATATGTGAGATCAAATACCTTGTTTAAAAATAAAAATTCTAATTAAAAATTAGGATTTAATTCTTGTTCTAAAGCAGGGATTGGGAAC
>CBFCXR010000155.1:0-6229 GCA_965602045.1 uncultured Bacteroidales bacterium
GCAGGCACGAAAGTTAACGGATACCGATCCTGGCAATTACCGCAAAAAATGCTGGGTATTTACTTCCGGAAACAGTATGGAGAGAATAAGCTGGAATATCCGTTGTTTTTTGATCGTAACAGGGCAAGCTTCAAATCATTTGCTTTACGTGCTTCAGGTAGCGACTGGAGCTATACGCTGTTAAGAGATGCCTTAATACAACACAGTACCCGTCCTAATATGTCTGTTGATTTGCAAGGATACCGCCCCTGTGTTGTGTATATTAATGGACTGTATATGGGTATCCATAACATGCGTTCAAAATTAGATGATGATTTTATTGAAAAGAACTATGATTTGGAGCCTGGCACATTCGATCTGATAGAATACGAGTACGGAATCAGGGCAGAAGCAGGTAATGTAATTGCCTTCAATGAATTGTTAGCATTATTATCAGAAGATATGTCTGAGCAATCAAATTATAATGAAGTAGCGGATAAAATGAATATCGAAAACTTTACCGATTATATGATTACTGAAATCTATGATAGGAACACATCTGCTTATCACAATTTGAGGGCGTGGAAACCTAAAGAATCAGGGAAATGGAAATGGATTTTCATCGATCTTGACAGGGGATTTTTTAGTCCTCATAACTACCTTATCAGTTCATTTTTCAATAGAGAGAATATTCCCCTGGATGAATTGATGGATAATGATGGATATAGAATGTATTTTGGAAGCAGGATGGCAGATCATCTGTATACCACATTTCATTCACAAAGAATGAAGAAATTAATTGATGAGTATCAACAGACTATTGAAGATGAAATGCCGGATCATATTGACAGATGGCTTGGCACAACTTCATCATATGGCAATGCTATGCCTTCGCTGGATTATTGGTATGATGAGGTTTGCAATATAAAGGCATTTGCCGAAACACGGCCTCTTTATCTGTTAAAGAATCTGCAGTATTATGGATTTAGTGAAACAGCTGAGCTTGGAATCGTGGTTTCACCATCACAAGCAGGGGATATTAAAATTAACGGGGTTAACGTTCCCGAATCAGTATGGTCAGGCCCTTATTTACAGGATTTGCAGACCACACTTACTGCCGTTGAAAAGCCGGGATATACTTTTCAGGGATGGGCGGAAGCAACAAAAAATGTAATTGTAGCAGAAGAATCTGTCTGGAAGTACCTCGATGACGGATCAGATCAGGGAACTGCATGGCGTGATGCTGAATTTAATGATGTTAGCTGGAAAAGCGGACAGGCAAAGCTTGGGTATGGCGAAGACGATGAAAATACCATTGTTAGTTACGGAGGAAACAGTAGTAACAAATATATAACAACTTATTTCAGGCATACTTTTCAAATATCCGGAGAAGATACAACGGATTCCAAATTTATGATTTATCTTCTGTGTGATGATGGCGCAGTAGTATACCTGAACGGACAGGAAATAATACAAACTAACTTGTGTTCTGATAATACAGACTATCTGACAACTGCAGTTTATTCGGTAAATTCACCATTGGAATCACTGTTTACTTCATTTGTTATTGATGAGAGCCATTTAATAACCGGCAGCAATGTGCTTGCAGTTGAAATTCACCAGAGTAGCCCCGGTAGTTCTGACCTTGGATTTGACCTTGAAATGGCATCATATAAAAAAGGCACAAGCGATTTTCTAACAACAGATAAAGATTACAGCTTTACTATGAGTAACGATCTAAACCTTATTGCTGTTTATGAACCTACAGGACAATGCATTTTGCCTGCCGATATAACACAAAATACTACGTTAAATAAAAGTTGCTCTCCTTACCTGGTACAAGGTGATGTAACTATTCATGAAAATATTACATTGACTGTTGAACCGGGTGTTGAGATATGGATGCCTGTTGATGCCAGTATTTTTATTAACGGAGATATTAATGCCGTAGGAACCTATAATGAACCTGTAATATTTAAAGTGAATCCATCATATTCAGGCATGAGCTGGGGAGCTTTATGCTTTATTAATACCAGTGCAGTCTCAAATCTTACTTACGTAACAATTGAAGATGCGTCAAAAGGTCCTGTACCAATCAGGGATGTAGCTGCAATTTCAGCATATAATGCTGATCTGGTACTCGATCATATTATTCTTGAGAATGTAAACCATAATCCTGTTGCTGCAAGATATTCTGATATTATTCTTACCAATAGTTCATTACATTCAAAAGTGACAGGAGATTTGATTAATGTGAAATATGGAAATGCCACGATTGAAAATTGTGTGTTTAGAGGCAATGATCAGGAAGATACTGATGCAATTGATTATGATGATGTTGCGGGCGGGATCATTAAAAATTGTAAGATTTATAATTTCTTTGGCATAAACAGTGATGCCATTGATATAGGTGAAAAGGCGACAAATATTCAAATTGACGGTTTGCTGGTGTATAATATAACAGATAAGGGAGTATCTGTAGGCCAAAAATCCACTGCGAAAGTTCAAAATAGTACTTTTGTAAACTGTAATATGGGATTGGCGTTAAAAGATTCATGCCAGGTGGTTATTGATCATTGCACTTTTTATGGCAATGCCATAGCTATTGCATGCTATGAAAAAAATCCGGGAAGCGCAGGAGGAAATGGGGTGGTTACAAACAGTATTTTATCTAATTGTTCTGATGCATCATATATTGTTGATAGCCGGTCCACAGCGAATATTACATATAGCCTGGCGGATAATGATTTACTGCCTGTTCATCCTTCAAATTTGTTTTCTGATCCGTTATTTATAAATCCAACCGGATTTAATTTCAGGTTAAAACCTGAATCACCTTGTATAAATGCAGGAAGTAACAAGGGGATAGATGAAAATATGGGAACTTTGTTCCATGAATATTATGGCGAACCTTCACTATTGTTTTCCGGAATTTTCTATAATCCGCAAAACGATGGCACAAAAACTGAATTTTTAACACTTTATAATCCCGGATTAGGCATAGTTAATATTTCAGGATATAAAATCACACAGGGAATAAACTTTACATTTCCAGAAAGTACATTCATTGGACCGGGTCATTCGTACCTCTTGTCAAAGTATCCCGGGATCTCTCTTCCAGGTGTTTCATCTGGCAATGTTTCGCAATGGTCAGAAGGAAGTCTGGCCAACGAGGGAGAAACAATAAGACTTGAAAACCAATATGGTATAGTACTTGACTATGTAAATTATCTTGCGGATGAACCATGGCCATTAATAGAAAGTGCAGATGGTGTATTATTCCTTAAAAGTTCTGATCTGGATAACCATTTCCCTGATAACTGGGCTGTTATGCCTTTCGGTCAGATTGTGGTTAATATTAAAGATAATTATGTTTTACCTCTTATAAGCATTTATCCCAATCCTGCCAGCGATATAATATTCATCGAGGCCCCTGAATATTCAAATTATAATATTGAAGTTTATGCAATAACCGGGGAATTGGTTACAAATAAACAACTGGATGCCAATGGATCTGCCAGTATTGATATATCCTCATATAACAGTAGTATACTCTTCATTAAAGTTGGAGCTATTACAAGTAAAGTAGTTATTATCCGTCCCTGATTACTCATTATTTCCCGGAGAAATCAAAATATAGTGTCATTTCCTTACAACGTTCATTACCATAAGTGTAAAACATATTTTTCTTTCCCATTGGTCCCATATTTTCGGGAACCTGCGATTTTGTACCTATTGGCGGTATGCCATGCATAAATGAAATATCACCTGAAGGGAATGGAGGAGCAGTATTATAAGGATCCTGAGGTGTTTCCGGAGTAAGCATCCTGAGAAATATGTCTTCATTACTGCAGACAATTGTAAATGGTTGATCAGATGTAATAATTTTTGCCCAGTATATACGGGAATGATATCCCTTGAACTCAGGATAAATAAAATCACGTTCCCCGGTAATAGTGTTATTATAGTCTTTTTCCCAGACATTAAGACTGGTGCCTTTCATGCGGTTTTTCCATACCCGGTAAGGGCCGTCGCCCAACCAGCGCATCCCCTTTATTAGTTTCTCAGGAAATGAAAAACTTATTCCCATAAGAGCAGATTCATATTGTTCCGGACAATATTGAATATCCAGTCTGAGCCATCCTGAAGGATAAATAGTCCATACCAACTCTTTATAGCTGCTTTTTTCACCAAAAGTGTTTTCAACTACCAGGTTATCTTTTTCATGGTGGTAGTTCATTGTCCGGAATTCTGCGTCTCCTTCACAAAGAACCGGACCATTGCCAAAGGGAATGGTGCCCTTGCTGTTTTGCACCTTCTGTAAAAGGCCTGTCTTTCTGTTGAAAATGATACTTATATCATTAACAGTAACTTTATAAATGGAATCTGTTTCCGCTATGTCAGCAGGGTGGGGACCTTCAGTTGAGACTAATTCGCTGGCTACTTTGTCTGGCAGTGAAATTGGCCAGCTCCATGTAAAAACTTCGCGGCTAAAGGGATCGTTTACGGTAATATATAATAAATCGAAATTCTGCCATCCGTCAGGTAATTCAAGTGTCAGTATCCCTTTATGTCCGGGTAATATGTCAGGCGAAAGCGCTGTTCCTGTGTCGGTTCCGGATTCTCCATCATTTAAGGGACCAGGCATATTCGCAAGCTTCCAGGTGAACTTACACTGGTTCAGGTTTGTAAAGAAGAACCTGTTTTCGAGTGAAAAACTTCCGTCAAATGCAGGTGTAATTTCTTTATGCTCAAAAAATACCGGGGCCCAGACTTCTTTAATGGTAAAGTAGCTACCTTCTTTTTCGCGATAAGGGCCAAGGATCCCGTCGGCAGCATGGTTACCATCGGTATCAAGTTCACCGTTACGATCGGTACGTACAACTCCCTGATCTGAGAAGTCCCATAAAAAGCCTCCTGCTGACAACGGATTATGCCACATCTGTTCCCAGTAATCTTCCAGTCCGGCACCATGTCCTCCATCATAAAGTCCATGCAGAAACTCTGTTGGGAATACTACGTCGTGTCCATGCAAATGAGTACCATTGCCATAATCGTAGTTAATATAATGCTGTGTGTCGGCTCCGCGAAATATTTCCCAGGGATGAATTACAGGACGCTGCTGTATATCAGTTTTATCATATAAACGCACAAGATCATAGTTATGTCCGCCTTCGTTACCGTTTGCCCACATTACTACACAGGGATGGTTTCCATCCCATATAATCATTTCTTCCACAAGCTTTGAACCTGCCTTTGTATCATATGCATCATGCCAGCCCGCCAACTCATCCATTACCATCAGTCCCAATGAATCGCAGACATCAAGGAAATGATAACCGGGAGGATAATGCGACATACGTACTGCATTCATGTTCATGTCTTTCATCAGTTCCACATCTGTTATATTTAGCTTTTCGCTTAGAGTTCTACCCGAAGCGGGCCAGAATGAATGGCGGCATACACCCCTGAATTTAATCCTGGTATCATTAAGGTAAATACCGTCCCTTTCACGAAGTTCAATTGTGCGGAATCCAAAGCGTTCCTTAACGGTATGAACAGGCTTGCCATTTTCGAGCAAGGAAAATTTTACATAGTACAGATTTGGGAATTCAGGTGACCACAGTAAAGGATCTGACGCAGTAGTCCGGAGAAAAGCAATTGTGTCGCCATTACTTATTTTTGAACTGAAGGGAGAACCGTCTTTTTGGCCGTCGATAGTATATATCTGGGCAGTAATCTCTCCGGCATGTTCGATATTATTCAGGTAAACATTTGCAATGAAACGGCCGTCTGCCATTGCATTCAGGGCTATTCTGCCAATGTGTTCTTCAGGAAGGGCTTCAAGGTATACAGGACGGAAAATACCTCCGAATATCCAGTAATCACAATTTCTCTCAGCCTTATTTACTGAAACGTTAGCTGAATGCTTTGCCACATCGACCTCAAGGAGATTTGTTTTTCCATAATTCAATAATCCGGTCACATCATATTTGAAAGAATAAAATGATCCCTGGTGAACAGGTCCGGCCGATTTACCATTTATTTTTACCTTCGTATCTGTCATCGAACCTTCGAATACTATATTAACAGCTTTTCCTTTCCAGTCAGGGGGTATTTTAAACTTGTATCTGTACAATCCCTTCTCTTTTCCACGAAGTGAATCCTTTTCATAACCATAATTGTATGTGCCAAATCCCTGAAGTTCCCAGTTTGAGGGCACAGGAATCGTACTCCATTTTCCCGATTG
>CBFCXR010000156.1:0-6198 GCA_965602045.1 uncultured Bacteroidales bacterium
TATTTTTATATAAATGCTATAATTTTTGTAACTTTGTAATTCCTTAATAATAAGGGGCTGACTTGGATTTGACAGCAAGGTAAATTAGTAGGTAAGCATGTACGGGCAATGCATTTTAACCCGTAAAACTGTAGTGCAAATTATATAAATGGCGAAAATAACATCGCGCTCGCAGCGTAATCGAAGTTTAGTAGATTAATTGCTTAATCCCGGCTCAAGGTAGTTGGGACGGGCTGTTTCTCCGGCACCTCTCCCTGCGGTTCCGGGTTCAGGGACACATCGTAAACCAGGGATAGTTCGGTTGACTCCCCTAAACCGCAACGAAATTAAAGGGGATAAGGTTCAGGTTCGGTTGTTTGTTACCAGCCTTTGCACGAAAACCAATAACAAAATAAACATGTAGAAAGCTTACTGGTTACTTGTTTGGACGGCGGTTCGATTCCGCCCAGCTCCACATAAGTAAAAAGGGACAGACACCTCCTCAGGTGTCTGTCCCTCTTTTTTTTACAATCTAACACATTTTGAATTATACCAACAGGAAAATGGATTGATATTAATCCGGAAATGAAATTAGGATTAAGTTTGCTTTAAATATTATTAAAATAATCTTTTAATATCTGTTTATATGCTGTACTCCATATACTGTTCTGAAATGATAACCATACACAGCAAATGTAATTGCATCTACTAATAATGCAGGGCGTCTTATAATTGTCCATATAAGAAATTTCCAATATTCACTTCGGCCCTTATTAATAATTCCGATAATAATAACTGATTTAATGAAGGCAGTCAGATAGGAAAATTCTAATGTCTTCCGTCTGGCATGTAACCGTCTGTAATTTAATAAAAACTGACGTATTCTTTTATAATAAGGCTTTGCTGCATAGATATTCTGAATTATTTTCTTATACCCCTCCATAAGTTCCTGGTAGTTCATTTTAGGTATAAAATTCATGGTTAAATCAGTGTTGCTTCCGGTTGCTTCGATTGTTAACCTGTTTTCTGACTCAAGCCGCTTGTACAGACTGGTGTTTTTTGGTGCATTTAACAGCCCAACCATTGCAGATACTATTCCACTTTGCTGTATAAAGTCAATTTGTCGCTGAAAAACCGATGGAGAATCGTTATCGAATCCCACAATAAAGCCGCCTGAAACCTGTAATCCAGCCTTTTGTATTTTTTTTACACTTTGGAGCAGGTTCCTGTTTTTATTTTGAACCTTATTACATTCCTGTAAACATTCTTCTACGGGTGTTTCGATACCAATAAAAGTAGAGCTAAATCCCGTTTCAGCCATCAATGACATTAGTTCCTCGTCATCAGAAAGATTAATAGAGGTTTGGGTATTAAATGTAAATGGAAATTTATGTATTTGCATCCATTTTCTCATAGCCGGAAGCAGGTTGTTTTTTATTTCTTTTTTGTTTCCAATAAAATTATCGTCAACAATAAATACAGCTCCCCGCCAATTAAGTCTATGAAGTTTCTCAAGCTCATTTATAATCTGGTTGGTATTTTTCATCCTTACCTTGTGGCCCAGAAGTGCTGTTATTTCACAAAAATCGCAATTATAAGGGCATCCACGTGTAACCTGGACATTCATAAATGCATACTTTTTCATTGCCAATAAATGGTAATCGGGTACAGGGGTCGTCGTAATATCGGCATATTCATCAGATTTGTATACTCTTTTTAATGGATGTCCGCTGTTTAAATCTTTCAGGAAAGGGGCTAATGTAATCTCCGCCTCATTCAAAATAAAATGGTCAATTTGAGGATAGTTTTTGAATTCCTGGGTAAAGAGAGGTCCACCGGCAACAATTTTCACCTTATTCTTTATACACTCCTCAATTACCTTGTTTACCGATTCCTTTTGTATGTACATAGCACTAATAAAAACATAATCAGCCCAGATAATATCACTTGTAAAAAGGGTAGAGACATTCATATCCACCAGCTTTTTCTGCCAGGTTTTTGGCAGCATCGCCGATACTGTTATTAAACCAAGAGGAGGTACAGCAGCCTTCTTGGAAATAAAGCGTAAAGCATGCTTGAAACTCCAGTAAGTATCGGGGTATTGAGGATATATCATTAGTATCTTCATAGTCTTTTAATAAGTTAGTAATAATAACTACAAACAAAATTATTCCCAAATTATATCTTCAGCAATAAAATGTGACTAATAAGGGATAATTAGTGGGAAAACAATCAATTTGGTGGTAAATAACAAAACTTCAGGGCGGGTGGCATTCATCCCTGTCAAATTACAGGATTTCTTTAAGCTTCAACAAATATTGGCGGGAAACCGGGATTCGTTCATTATATCTTTTAATGGCCAACCAGTGATTACTGTAATTCCTATTGAGTTTTTCAATATAATGTGAATTTACAATACATATTCTATGGCAGCGGATGAAATTAGAATAAGGCTTTGTTTGTTGTTCAATATTCTTAAGGGTATTCCTTAAGAGTTTCTTCTTATAATCTTCACCTTCCTTATATACGATTTCCACATAGTTATCGGCAGATTTAATAAAAGCGACCTCTGCAATAAGAAGTTTAAAGTTCTCGGTACTGTTCTCCGAAAAAAACTCTATGGATTTGTTCAGATAATCTTCTTCGTATTTTTCAATTTGTTTTTCTTTGATTTCCTTTTCTTTAATGAGTGATTCGTTTTCTTGCCTCAATATCTTGTATGCATCATATAGACTTAAAGTTATCGGTGGTGCAAGACAAATAAAAACCACCTTAAATACAATATAAAAGGAGATATCCACAAATCCCACATAACGCAAATAGAAGGTAAAAGCAACTGAATTCAAGGTCAATATAATGAACCAGCTCATGTTAGAAAACAGAATAGGTTCGTGGTTGCCTTGGTCATGATTTTGAATGATCCACGGTAAAGCAATCCGGACTAAAACCATAAACAGAAAAATAATTGCCGCTAATCCGGCAATGAATATCAGCCTGTTGTTAAAATCAAACCTGTCAAGTGGAAAGGGTTGAAAAAAAAGGACAAAGATAAACACGCCAAAACTTATGCTTAGCAAAAGCCCCAGTTCTTCTTTTAATATTTGTATTAATTGATTTAGTTTTTTAATCATAATTTAAAGCTAATCTATTTGGATAATAAACAATTCATAGTTCGAAACTGCGGGAGTTTTATTTGTAATATAAAATTCGGCATTTTCAAAACCCGGGTATTATTAATGATTAATCATTGTTATTTAATATTTTAATAACTCAAAGTTAAAAAAAAATTTATTTAGATTTTAATTCTCGTTTAATAGTGCTTATTATGTATACCAGTAAATAATAACCATTAGTCAAAAAGATAACTAAATTAATCAATAATCAAATTATCAAATAACAAAAACTTATAAATAATAGTTATATTTAATGCCTTTTTAAAATTATTTTAAAATTTATGTACCTCTTTCATAACAAGATCTAAAATTTCAATTGCAATGAAAACCCTGTTACAATGTAAATTTCTGCTATCGCTTTTTTTGTTATCATTTATCATCTTCCCAATTAGTGCAACCGTATCTGATACCACATACTACGAAATATGGGATATAAGTTCATTGGATAGCACCGGTGGCCATAGTATAACAGTTATTGGAAATCCACAAGTAGTTGATTCTGATTTGGGAAATGCCGTTAAGTTTGATGGCGATGGTGATATGTTACTTGTCGATGCCAATCCTGTGGGAGACGCCAAAGAATTTACCGTTGAGGTTATTTTTAAACCTGATGCAGCATATTCAATCAGTAACGATCCCCGTTTTATACATATCCAGGATCCCGATGATCCCATTGAAAAAAGGATAATGATTGAACTGCGGATTAATGCTCAAAACAAATGGTACCTCGATGGATTCATGAAAACAGATATTGGTCAATTAGCATTAATAAACGATACACTGACGCATCCTACTGAAGAATGGATGCATGCTGCTATAACTTTTAAAGACAACGTATTTAAAACTTATGTTAATGGTATTGAAGAACTAAGCAATACCGTAGAATATAACGAAGATATCATTAATATAACCGGAAAGACTTCTATTGGTGCAAGAATGAATGAAATAAAATGGTACAGTGGTCTGGTAAAAACCTTAAAGATTAGTCATAAAGCACTTGAGCCTGGTGAATTTATTGTTAATCAGAGTAGTCAGATTTTTGACCATTTTACTCTAAGGGAAGCAGGACTAAAAGTATTTCCTTATCCTGCTGATCAATTTGTAAATATTGCTATTGGATCAACTGAAAAAGCAGAAGCCCAGATAAATATGTATAATATAACCGGCGAAACAGTTAAAGCCGATGAATCAATCTTATATGAAGGTATAAATTTATTAAGAATGAATACAGGGCATTTATCTGAAGGAGTTTATTATATTTCCTTATCTAGTGATAATTATTCCCTGGTTGAGAGCATAATTATAAAACATTAATATTTAAATCCTGTATCAGTATAAATTATATTAGTCTACTGAATCGTTTTATTGCTCTATTGTTCTATTGCTCTATTGTTTCCCGGTGAAATCCCGCCTGATGCAAGAGTAGCGAAGCTGCTATTTCACAGGGTGAATTGCTATGTTGTTAAATAATTTAACGAAAAACTACTTATATTTTTTCAGTATATCGGTTAGGGAGATGAGGAAAATGCACATGATATTAAACCACAAATTGTATCTGTTCTAAAATGGGAAAATAAAAATATCCGGTAAATGTTTAAAAGGACATATTATATTATAGTATTTTCTACTTCTATGATTCTGCTGGTAAATTGTTTTTCCTCGTTATATGCTCAATCAAAAGATACGCTGACCTATGTTTTTTTTGGACATACTTATCAATGGGGATCAGGAGGAAACAGGGTTGACTACCGGATTGAAAACATGGATTTAAGCCAGTTTGACAGGATTTGGCTTGGCGGAGATATTTGTTCTGAGTCAAGTCTTGAATACTCTACACTCGCATATATTGATAATCTTTTTGACCTGGGAAAGCCGGGGAACCATTGGGCGCTCGGGAACCATGATGCCAGAAATGGTAACATGGAATGGATTGAAGAATTTACTGGAAGGCCAAACTATTATGCTCATAATGAGAACCACATAACAACAATTGTTATGAATGGAACCATAACACCTTTAGATTGTGAAAACCTGGATAAGCAATATAAAATGATAGAAAATGTATGTGATACTATTAGTAAGGGTTATTTGATATTTCTGGTTCATCATGGAATATACACAGATGTTCCGGGCGTTCTCAATCCTGCCGCATATGGCAATTCTCATCTTAAATCCTGGATTGCAAATTGTTATGATGATTCGGCTGCTTATATTAAAGCTATTTATCCGATGCTTGTAAATGTTGAAAATAAAGGTGTTGAAGTGATACATATTATGGGTGATGTTGGTTCTCAGTCATTTTATGGTATTTCTGATGACGGCATCGAATACTTTGGCTCCGGCATTAATAACTCCTATAATATGCATCTTGGAATCCCAATCACAACTCCTGATAAAGTGCTTGTATTTAAGCATGTATTATCTACTAACGAACTTACCTGGGAATTTGTTAACCTAAATGATTTTTGATATTCTTCCGGTATTTATTTCAGTTAATAATTAACTTTCCTTTATGGATAGTCTTATTTGTTTTTATCTGGTATATATAAACTCCCCGTGATAATCGCGGATCAAAATATACTGTCTTTAATCGCCCGCCATAGAATATTTGTTTCAGCAGTTTTCCGTTAAAATCATATAGAATAAACTCAATGGATTGATTTTCGATATTGTCCTTCACATAAATATTAATATATGTATTTGTTGGGTTTGGATATATTATTGGTTTAAAAACTGAAACGGCTAATTCCTTATTTAGTCCTTTTATCATTTCTCCTGATGCAGATAATTTAATAAAAAATACATCCAAATCATCACCATCACCGCTTCCTGAAGTTCCCAATATAGCGATATTATCATCAGCTAAAAATTGCCCGCTGTTCCCATAATCCGAATCAGTTCCACCATATGTTTGTGACCAGATTTCATCACCATTTCGATCAACCCTTATTACAAATATATCGGGATCTTCACTTGCTGAAAAACTACTTGTTGTGCCGGTTAAAAGTAAATCGCCAGTTGGGTTAATATTAAGATCATTCCCATA
>CBFCXR010000157.1:0-6124 GCA_965602045.1 uncultured Bacteroidales bacterium
TTTGTCAGAACACAAAGAAATTTTAACTGAAACAATAAATTTTGCTGAAAGAATGCTTAAAAATATTAAAGGCGGATTTATTGCGGGGACAGGTCTGATTGTGCTTATATGGTCGGTAATGAAAGTACTTGGCAATATTGAAAACGCATTTAATAATATATGGCAAATAAAAAAATCCAGGGGAATATCAAGAAAATTGAGTGATTACCTATCTCTGGTTGTTATAGCTCCGATACTTGTGTTTATTTCAAGTGGTTTTGCAATAACACAGGAGCATGCCATAATGCAGGGTACAGTATTGGGATATCTGGGCCCTATTCTAAAAATCATTGTGGGGATATTATCATTTACTCTGATATGGTTTGTTTTCACATTGCTATATATTATTATGCCAAATACAAAGGTGAATTTTAAGGCAGCCTTTCCCGGAGGAATTATTGCAGGTTCAATGTTCCAGTTACTGCAATGGGCTTATGTAAGTTTCCAGTCATTACTTTCTGGGTATGGCACAATTTACGGAAGTTTTGCTGCTTTGCCTTTATTTTTAATGTGGATGCAATTTAGCTGGCTTATAGTATTGTTTGGTGCTGAGATTGCCTTTGCGTACCAAAACGTGGAAAATTATGAATTTGAAACAGATACGATGAATATTAGTAATCATTATAAACGAATACTATCTCTGTTCATAGCCAGACTGATAATTAAAAACTTCATCAATGGCATCCCTGCCATGACTGCGAATGAAATTTCACATAAATTGGATATTCCTGTAAGAATAGTCAGAGATATAATATATGAATTGTATGAAGCAAAAATTTTATCAGAAACAGTAACTAAAAATATAAAAGAAATTGCCTATCAACCGGCACAGGACACTGGCCGGTTAAGTTTAAGTTATGTTATTAAGAGTCTTGATAATAGAGGTATAGAAAGTTTTCCACTTGATCACACGGCGGAATTAAAGAACATATTTGATATAATGAATTCATTTTCAGAAGAGTTGGAGAAATCTCCGAAAAACGTATTATTAAAAGATTTATAAAAGGACAAAAAAGGGACAGCCCCCTAAAATAAGGTGGCTGTCCCTTTTTTATTTAAGAAAATATTTTTAATATTGCAGTTCTAAAAATTTATTATGAGCTTTAATAAAACACATACCTGGCATCCATGCAGGCTTATAGAATTTCTATAAGTAAGTGTAGTATGTGTCAAATCAATAATATTCATGAAAAGGTTTGCAATTACTGCAAACCTTTTTTTTATTATAACGGACCAGCTATGGAAAATTTAAAAATTGCTTTACAAAAGAATGGGAGATTAAGTGATTTATCTCTTAACCTTATTGAAGAATGTGGGATAATTTTCGCAAATGAAGGCAAAGGAAAACTAATATCTGTTGGTCAAAACTTTCCGGCAGATGTGTTATATATACGGGATGATGATATTCCCCAGTATGTCTTTGATGGTGTCGCAGATATAGGAATAGTCGGCGAAAACGAAGTAATGGAAAAAGGTAAGGATGTTAAAATAATCGAAAGGCTTGGATTTGCCAAATGCCGGTTGTCACTTGCAATATCACAATCAGTTGAATATAAGGGCAAGGAATATTTTAATGGCAAAAGAATTGCTACTTCATACCCTAAAATACTAAAGAAATATCTTAATAATAATAATATTCAGGCTGAAATTCACGAAATTAGTGGCTCTGTAGAAATTGCACCTGGTATTGGTCTTGCTGATTCAATCTTCGATATAGTAAGTACAGGCAGCACATTAGTATCCAACAGACTTAAAGAAGTGGAAGTTGTATTTCATTCTGAAGCAGTTATAATTGCTAACAAATGTATACCTGAAAAAAAGAAAGGTATGTTAGATGACCTTTTATTTAGAATTAAGTCAGTTCAACGCTCAAAAAACAATAAATATATCTTGCTTAATGCACCTGATGACAAACTTGATAAAATTGTTGAATTACTGCCAGGTATAAAAAGCCCCACCGTTATGCCACTATATCAAAAAGGCTGGAGTTCATTGCATACAGTAGTTAATGAAAATGATTTCTGGGAGGTAATAAATAAGCTAAAGGAATATGGTGCACAAGGAATATTGGTATCTTCTATTGAAAAAATGATAATTTAAAAAATGCTATGAAACTGAATAATTCTTATTTATTTGCTATTCCGACCCTAATCTGGGGTTCAACCTGGTATGCTATTAAATTTCAGCTTGGCACAGTTAATCCATTGTTATCAGTAGGATATAGATTTGCTATTGCCGGATTAATATTATTATTGATTTGTAAGATATTAAAGCTCAATCTGAAATATCCACTTAAAACCCATTTATATATATTATTACAGGGTATTTGCCTGTTTAGTGTGAATTATTGGTTAATTTATATTGCCGAAATATCATTAACAAGTGGTTTGGTAGCTGTTGTGTTTTCATTAATAATATTTTTTAATACGCTTTTTAATTCATTATTTCTGAAGGCAATCATAAGGAAAGAAGTATTAATCGGAGGTTCACTGGGTATTTTAGGTACATTAATAATGTTTAATAGTGAATTTAAGGCATTTAATATAGATAATGGCTTTGGCCCTTTAATACTTTGTTTTGCTTCTGTTTTACTGGCTTCTATGGGTAATATTATATCTGCATATAATCAAAAAGAGGGCCTTCCTGTTATTGAGACCAATGCTCTTGGCATGACTTACGCTTCAGTATTTACTATAATAGTTGCATTATTATTCGGAGCAGATCTGAATTTTGACCTTTCATTTTCATATTTAATTTCGTTATTCTATTTAGCATTATTTGGATCAATTATCGCTTTTAGTACCTATTTAAAACTGTTAGGAAATATTGGGCCTGACCGGTCTGCGTATATTATTTTACTAATACCTGTTATTGCAATGATCATTTCATCTATATTTGAAAGTTATAAATGGCATAAATCTGCGATAATTGGCATAGTGTTTTTATTAGCCGGTAATTTATTAGTAATGAATAAAGGTGTTAAAATTAAAAGAAGCTTTTTATGGAAATAGTCAGATATCCCGAACGTAACAAGTGGGAAAAGATATTGGAACGCCCCTTTTATAGTAGTAAATCAATAAATAAAACCGTTAAGAACATATTAAAGAATGTAAAAGACTATGGAGATATTGCGCTGAAAAAATATTCATACAAATTTGATAATGTTAGAATAGAATGTTTATCAGTTTCACAGGAGGAAATACTACAATCAGAAAATAGTGTTGATAATAATTTAAAAAAAGCGATAAAAATCGCTAAATCAAATATTGAAAAGTTTCACTACGAGCAAAAACAGAATTTAAAAGTCGTTACAACTGCAAGAGGTGTTGAATGCTGGCAGAAAAGTGTTCCTATTGAAAAAATCGGACTTTATATCCCCGGGGGTACGGCACCGTTATTTTCAACAGTACTTATGCTTGGAATTCCTGCAAAAATAGCTGGCTGTGATGAAATTATCCTATGTACTCCCCCTGATGAAAATGGTAATATAAATCCTGTAATTCTCTATAGTGCAAATATCGTGGGGGTAAAAAAAATATTTAAAATAGGTGGCGCACAAGCTATAGGTGCTATGGCTTATGGAACGGGGACTATTCCAAAGGTTTATAAGATTTTCGGACCTGGCAACCAATATGTGACAGCAGCGAAACAACTGGTTTCGATGGAACAGGTTGCAATTGATTTACCTGCCGGACCATCAGAAGTTGCTGTAATAGCTGATTATAGTTCCAATCCTGCATTTGTCGCTTCTGATTTGTTATCCCAGGCTGAACATGGTATTGATAGCCAGGTGATATTAACAACAACAGATGAGAAACTGATTAATGATGTACTCAAAGAGCTCGAAGAACAAATTTGCCTGTTGCCAAGAAAAGAAATTGCTGAGCAATCCCTGAAAAATAGTAAGATATTACTTATGAAAGATAGAAATGAGATGATAAATATAATTAACACATATGCTCCTGAACATTTAATAATATGTACAAAAGATTCTGATGAGATTGCAGAACAAATTATTAACGCAGGCTCCGTGTTTGTTGGCAGTTTCACTCCTGAAAGTGCTGGTGACTATATTTCCGGGACTAACCATACTCTTCCTACTAACGGTTCTGCAAAAGCATATAACGGATTAAATCTTGATGATTATGTCAAAAAAATTACATTTCAAAAAGTAAGCAGAGATGGTCTCAGTGAAATTGGCCCGGCAATTGAAATTATGGCAGAAGCGGAAAAACTCAGAGCTCATAAAAATGCGGTAGAAATAAGACTGAAAGACATTAATACTAAAAGTTGACTATATGGGAACCAATGGTTTATTATTTGTAATACTAAATATTAATCAATAATTATAAGCAGATAAATGACGGCTTTAAATAATTTAAAGTCCTTGTTAATACTGGTAATGTCAAATATACTAGTAACTTTTATTTTCCGGGATGTTAAATATGAAGGTTGTCCCAAGGCCGGAATGACTTTTTACTCTTATTTTACCACCGTTTTTTTCAACAAATTCCTTACACAGCACTAATCCGAGACCTGTGCCTGTCTCGCCGGCAGTACCATTTTTTGAAAATGAGTTGTCAATTTTAAATAAGTTTCTCATTTCATCAGGTTCCATACCTATACCTGTATCAGTGATACTTATTTCAAGATTATTGTTTTTTTGATGACAACAAATGGTTATTGTTCCCTTTTCGGGCGTATACTTTATTGCATTTGTCAGTAAGTTTCGTATTATCGTACTTATCATGTTCTCATCAGCAAAAATGTTATTTTTAATTTTTGCATTATTTACCAGTTCAATTTCCTTCTTTAAAATATTTTCTTTTGTCAGGTCAATATTCTTATCAATAATTTCATTAATATCAAATTCTTTTGGTTCATATTTAATTTTTTTACTTTGACTTCGTGCCCATTGAAGGAGGTTTTCAAGCAGGGAATAAGTGTTGACAGCTGAGCTGTAAATACAGTCAATATAGCTTGATATTCTATGTTCAGGCAGCTTATCATATGTGTTTTTGAGAATGTCAGCAAAGCCTTTGATAGTGTTAAAAGGATTCTTTAAATCATGAGCAATAATTGAAAAAAATTTATCTTTTGTTGTGTTTAGTTCATTCAATTTTTGATTAGCTTTTTTAAGCTGTTGAGCTTGTTCTTTAAGTTTTTCTTTTTTAGATCTAAGTGAGTTCCTGGTTTTTTTTAATTCTTTATTTCTCTTAACCACCTTATTCCATAATAAGTAGTCTTTTATAATTACACCTGCAAGGTTTATATAAGAACCTATAAGATCCATCATTCTCAGTTTCTGTGATATCGGCAGGTAAACAATACCTATAATCAGGAAGTTATTTTCTCTGATTGATGAAATATTATATATTTTATATTGTTTGGATAAATTTAAAAGATGTTCTCCTGATTCTTTGTCAATTATTTCCATGAAATTACTTAAGACGTTGTAATCCTTTGCGTAGCTTATATTTCTTTTTCTGAAAATGGTTACAATATTTTTTTCTATTTGTACTGATTTGCCTATAAATTTTTCAACTTGTAAATTTGACTTTGAGAGGTCAGTATTAGCCGCATTTATTATCAATTCCAAAGTTTCCGGGTCATATGTGAGGAGAAATGCTATTTCAGCATTGCAAATAATTCGAAGATTGTTACATAGAATTGCATCCTGCTCTTTTCCAGTACATCCTTTAACATTCAGAATTGTGTCAGTTATAATCCAGAATATTCTGTTTCTGTCCTGATTCATTTTTGAGGAGCACTCCTTCCTTTTAATTAAAGTTAATGCTTCTTAATACAAATTGCAAAGTAGTTAGTTTATTTTTCGATAGGGTAAACCTGGCACGTAACATATTAATAATGAATATATTAAATTAAAGGAGTGGATAAATGAATGATAAGAATCATCAGTAGGTAGTAATATATCTCACTTAGTTATTCTTAACAATTGTTAAATATTGTCGTACATTTAATATAGCAAATAAGAATTAAAAAATATTATTCATAGAATAAAAATTTTTAGGTTTAGTTAGATTTAGGGTTAATAATTAGTACTGATGTAAGTTTTTCGTTTGAT
>CBFCXR010000158.1:0-6105 GCA_965602045.1 uncultured Bacteroidales bacterium
TAAGTAATTTTTTTATTATTTTTGTGATTCCAATAGACTTTGTTTTATATTAATCCGGGAGAATTTTTCTATGAAAAAACACTCAGAAAGATTTTAAATGTAAACGATAATATTAGAAGACTTGAGTTTGCAGGTTTTTATAAGAATAAGCAATGTGCAACTAATTAGTAATTAAAAGAGATATTAAATTTTTCAGTAACGAATTTCATCAATTTAGGGAAATAATTTAAAAAGTCAGTTTCAATTTCTCCGTAAAAAGTCTTTAGGGTATCAATTGCAAAATCAGTTTCATCCGGCAAGGTTGTATTTTCTGACATTCTCTGTAAAACAATCTCAATACCTTTAATAGATTTATACGTTCTAATCCAGTTATCATCTATAAAAGAGGGTAAAAAATGTTTTACCTTTTCCGGAAGGATTTCAGAATATCTGATTAGTATTTTATGAAGATTCTCAATAAAATCATTAAGTGATTGCGAAGAGAATTCATGCCAGTTCCTGGTGAGAAAATGGTCGTAAAGAATATCCACAACAATACCTGAATATTTGCCATATTTCTTATTTAGGAGCGACTTGGTTTTTATAATAATTTCATTCCTGTCAGTAAATGAGTCAATATTTCTGTGAAGAATGATTCCTTTTCTTACCGATTCAGAATATTTCTTGAACTTTTTTCCTTTAACATAATCCCCAATGAAGTTACCAATTATAATTTCTTCATTCTCACCTGAAAGAAAAATATGTGCCAGATAGTTCATATATCTATTTTTATAAATCCTTACCAGTCGCGCGGGTCTACCCGAGTGACCATTTTAAGCCTAAGCCTGCAGCTTAAGCTGGGAAATAAAATGAAGTTTTAAACCATGTGCAATATCACTTACTCGGCTTGAGCCAAGCGAGTGTTAGGGGATACTATTATTTCAGTCTTATTCTTTTGGTTTTCCCAACAGAGCAAACATATTTTTCTTATATTTTTCAACGCCCGGCTGGTCAAAAGGATTTATTTCAAATAAATATCCACTTATACCGCAAGCAATTTGAAAAAAATACATTAATTGACCTAAATAGTACTCATTTAATTCAGGTATTTCAATACGTATATTAGGGACTTTCCCATCAACATGAGCCTTGATAGTGCCTTTTTCAGCCATTTTGTTAACAAAGTCAATTCGTTTTCCTGCCAGATAATTTAAATTATCCGCATCAATATCTTCTTTTGGCAATGTTAATTTATGTTTAACATTGCTAACAGAGATGACAGTTTCAAAAATGCTTCTTTCCCCTTCCTGTATATATTGTCCCAATGAATGTAAATCAGTTGTAAAATCGCCGCTGGCAGGATATAAACCTTTACCGTCTTTGCCTTCACTTTCTCCATATAATTGCTTCCACCATTCTGCCAGATAATGAAGCCGGTTTTCATAATTTGCTAATATTTCTATTTTTTTGGATTCCCGGGATAGACTATATCTTGCAGCAGCATAAAGAGCTGCAGGATTTTTTTCGAATTCTATATCCGGACCGGTTAATTTCTGCATATCCTGTGCTCCCCTTACGAACGAACTTATATCTATACCTGCAATACTTAAGGGGATAAGGCCCACGTTAGTCAGAACCGAATACCTGCCTCCAATGTCCGAGGGAATATCGAATGATTTATGAATGCTTTTGCCAACCATAGATCTGAGGACTCCTTTAGCAGGGTCAGTGATTGCAATTATTAAATCTTTGGCATTTGTATACCCTGCCTTTATGGTTAAATGCTCTTTAAAGATCCTGAATCCGATTGCCGGTTCTAAAGTAGCGCCCGATTTTGAAATTACTACAATTGCATATTTCTTATTATCTAAAATTTCAGTTAATTCTGATATATAGTCTTCTCCGATATTTTGCCCGGCAAATAAAAGTAACGGATGATCATGGGTTTCTTTTAGTTGTTCAAAATTATGTGATAAAGCCTCATAAACAGCCCTGGTCCCAAGGTATGAGCCTCCTATGCCAATAACTACCAGGAATTCAATTTTACCGTTTCTTAAATCGGATGCTGCCTTTTCAATTTTATTTATTTGCGCATCACTTATTAATGATGGTAATTTTACCCAGCCTAAAAAATCATTTCCTTTACCTGTTTTATCATATAAGGCTTTGATATTTTTTATCACTTTGTCTCTCAGCTGAAATATTTTATCTTCCGGAACAAAACGAAATACATTATCAATATTTAATTTTAAATCTTTCATCTTAATTATTTATCTCAGTTTTTCAGTTAGTAGTTTAATTTCTATAGCAGGTGCAATTCTTTCATACAGAATATTAAAAACCGAATCAATTATTGGCATTTTAACATTGAATTCCTTGTTTATTTCCTTTATACAGCATGTTGCATTATAACCCTCGGCAATCATGCTTAATTCCAGTTGAGCAGATTTAACAGAGTATCCTTTGCCGATCATTGTTCCAAATGTGCGGTTTCTGCTGAATTGCGAATATGCAGTGACTATTAAGTCTCCAAGGTAAGGGGAACTAAATACTTCACGCTTGCTTTTATATGTTTTATCCAGGAACAGTTTAATTTCCTGTATAGCATTTGAAACCAGGACAGCCTGAAAATTATCACCATAGCCTAATCCATGGCATATGCCTGCAGCAATGGCAATAATATTTTTTAAAACAGCTGCATATTCTGTCCCGTAGATGTCATTTGATGTTTTGATTTTAACAAAATGGCAACTTATTTTATTTGCAATAATCTCAGCATTATTTTCGCTTTTACAAGCAATTGTGAGATAAGATAATCTTTCCAGTGCAATTTCTTCAGCATGACATGGACCGGAAATAATGCCAATATCCTTGAACTGTACGTTATAATATTTATTGAAAAATTCAGATATTGTAAGATTATCATTAGGTATAATACCTTTAATGGCAGAAACAATAAACTTATTCTTAAAACCGGATTTATTATTAGCTAATGATTCTTTAAGAAAAGGAGCAGGTATAGCAAAAATTAAAATATCTGATTGTTTAATTGCCTCAGAGATGTTATTAAAAAAGTTTATTTTTTTGACATCAATGTCAACAGAGGTCAGGTAATTTGAATTATGATGAAATTTTTTAATAAAATCAATATTTTCCTGCGTTCTGATATACCAGTTAAGTTCATTAACGTTATGCAACAGCATTTTAACAATAGCTGTAGCCCAGCTGCCCCCACCTAAAACTGCAATTTTCGAGGAGTGGTTCATTAAATGTTATTAAATTGATGAGATACAAAAATAGTATTTACTGCCAAGATTCAGAAACTTCATAATAATATTAAATAAAAAAGCCTTTGCTTTCTGCAAAGGCTTTGAGAATATTGTTAGTAAATTTAATTAATAGACGCAAGTTTTTAAATAAGAAATTGTCTAATATTTATAATTTTAATAGGGGACAGCCCCCTTTATTTATTTTTTAATTTGATGATTCGCTGATTTATTGACAGTTAGCAAAAATCAATAATTTGACATTTTAAAAAAATTGAAGGGGGCTGTCCCCCCCTTTTATAAATTTAACTATGAAAAAGATTTATTTTTTGACGGTTTTTATCTTTATGCTATACAGTACATATTCCCAAAGGCCCCAGGGAAGTTACAGCGGAGAAAACATGCCTAAAGAAGGAGTGATAACAGGTAAGGTCCGGGAGGCAAACACTAATCAGTTCATTGAATATTCAACAATTGGACTTTATAGCCACAGGGATTCTTCATTAATTACGGGTACTATAACTGATCAAGACGGAAGCTTTATTATTAAAGAACTGCCTTATGGCAGATTCTTTTTAGAATTAAGTTTTTTAGGCTATAAAAAAGTCAGGATGTCAGGAATTATGATTACACCAGGCAGGAAGGCAGTAGATTTGGGAGTTATAAAGCTGGAACCGTCTTATACATCCCTGGAAGAAGTTGAAGTAACAGCTGAAAAACCGCATATTGAATATAAAATTGACAGGAAAATTATAACCGTTAGTGAGGATATTAGCGCCTCAGGGGGTACTGCAGTGGATGCTCTTGAGAATACCCCGTCAATCCAGACTGACATTGAAGGTAATGTTACACTAAGAGGGAGTTCAAATTTTAAGGTGCTTGTGGATGGCAAACCAAGTGTACTTGAAGGAAGTGATGCGTTACAGCAAATACCTGCCAGTACTATACAAAGTATAGAAATTATAACAAATCCTTCTGCAAAATATGATCCCGACGGTTTGGCAGGAATAATAAACATATTAATGAAAAAACAAAAGCAGAGTGGCTTCGGAGGAATTGTTAATGCATCAATAGGAACAAGGGATAAATACAGAGGGGATTTCTTATTTAATTTTAGAAAAACCCATTTTAATATTTACGGAGGACTTGACTATGATAGCAGAAATTTCAACGGAACCGGGCTTATGAACAGGGAAAATTATAGAAACGATACAATATTTTATGTTTTGTCAGACGGTGAAAGAAATTTTAAGCGCCAGGGATTGGGAGCAAAAGGCGGACTGGATTATTATATTAATGATAAATACACATTGTCACTTTCGGCTAGAACCGGTAACAGGGGATTTTCAAGGAATCGCTTCTCAGATTACCGTGAATATTCTGATCCTCACTCAACCGACCAGTGGTATTACAGCCGTGATATATCTAAAGTTGATTTTGATTATTACGGTATAAATCTTGATTACCAGATGAAATTTGATCAGTTAGGCCATGAATTACTAACATCGGTATATTATAGATCAAGGCAGGGTATAAATACAGATAACATGGAGGAAGATACTGCGAGCATAATTGAAACAGGAACATTAATGCAGCGTACAAGGCAGGAAGAACTAGGTAATGAGTTGAGGATTAAAGCAGATTATACTAAACCATTACAGGATAGAGGAAAAATTGAAGCAGGATATCAGGCAAGACTCGAACTTGGGGAAGCAGAATTTTTATTTGAAGACTATGATTACGATCAGAATATCTGGCTGGTTAATAATGATTTTACCAACCAGATAGAAGTATATAGAAATATTCAAAATATATACGGGCTGTTCTTAAGTAATTTAATTGGGATTGATTATCAGTTGGGATTGAGGGCAGAATACACTGACAGAATAATAAAACAAATAACCACAGGAGATGAATTTGATTTCAAAAAACTTATGTTGTTTCCAACAGTACACCTATCAAAACAATTCAGGAATGATAACCAGGTATTATTGAGCTATAGCAGAAGAATACGCCGTCCAAGGAACTGGGACCTGAATCCCTTTATCAGGTATATCGACAGGCTTAATATCAGAGCAGGCAATCCTGACCTTGAACCAGAATATACAGATTCCTATGAGTTGAATTATCAGAAGCGATTTGGAAAATCATACATTGCAATTGAAACATATTACCGGCAAACGAATAACAAGATAACCAGGATAAGAACTCAGGATACTATCAGCTCTGAAAACATTTTAATTCATACTATTGATAATATTAATAAAGATTATTCCCTGGGGACGGAGTTAATGGCTAATCTTCAATTGTTTAAATGGTGGAATTTTAATGCCAGTGCTAATTTATTTAATTACCGAATTGAAGGTGAAATACTGGATGAAGATGTCTCTCAAATGAAAAATACATGGAATTTCAGGTTAAATTCAACCTTTAAATTCAAATGGGGAAGCAGCGTGCAGCTTACCAGTTTCTATTCAGGTTCTACTGTTACTGCACAAGGAGACAGAGAAGCGTTTTATGATGTAAATTTAGCAGTACGGCAGGATTTTCTTAAAAGAAAAGTCAGCGTTACTTTGCAGGCAAGAGATATTTTTAATACCAGAAAATTTGCTTTTACAACTTTAGGTGAGGATTTCTATATATTTAATGAGTTTAGACGGGAAGCCCCGGTTGTAATGTTAAGTTTTACCTACAGGTTAAATAATTTCAAACAATCCAAAAAGGAAGAGGAAGTTATTGAAATGGACTTTGATAACGACATGTAACTGAGAGTGGGCAAGGGCTCAGAGAGAGGACAGAGAGGGGGCCGCCCCCATTTACAAGGGGGGGGTGCCCAAGCGGTCCACACGTACCCACAGGT
>CBFCXR010000159.1:0-6097 GCA_965602045.1 uncultured Bacteroidales bacterium
TGTTATATTGCTCTACTGTTGAATTACTTTATTGATGAATCGGTGTATTTTTGACCATACAGACAAAAAATGACAATGAATGACAATGAATGACTAAAAATAACAGCCAAGCGAACTACGAATAGCGATAGTCGAGTGACGAGAAACGAGCGAGTGACAAGATACTATAGGTATTAATTGTAAAATAATTAAGCAAGTGTATGCTCTTCTTTAAATGGCTGGATAAGATTGCCTTTCTTAATATTAAAGTATGGGATTTCAGTGTCAATAGCCTGCTTCGCAGTTATGGAATAGCATTTTTATTCCGGGTAGCTCTGAGGCACCCGGTTAAAACCATCACCGGCATAAGGAAATATCAAAATCTGACTTCAAAGAATGTCTTAACTGATAGCGCATCATTAAAAAAGCAGTCTGGTAAAAAGCATATAACTGATAAAAAATCAATTACAGGAGTAGGATTTTGTCTAAAGCCGGTTGAACCGTTATGTATATCAGGCAGGGCGAATCATAGTTGTAAGTTTTTTGAATCTGACTTATACCTGCAAAATGGAAATGTACCTTTATGCTGCAGAAATTGTCTTATAAAAAAAATTGGATTGTGGGTTTTATCTTCCAAAAGTAGTTTTTATATAATGACATCAGCCAAAGATATCTTATATGATATGATTATTCCATCAGTAAAATCAGAAAAATTTTCAAAAGGATTATTTTGCATATGTAAATTTTCATTTGAACCATTTAAGATTGCTCTTTCAATAGCGGGTATCGAAGCCGGCTTTTTCTCATTTGAAAGTGGTGACTGCAGAGATTATAAAACGTGGCTTAAGGCAGACATTGGAATTAAAAATGAGCAAACTGAATTAAGTATGAAAGACATTAAGCTTATTGAAGAAAAGTTATCGATGGCTAAAGAAGGGAACAATTATAAATTTAAAAAAGTGGAAAACATTTTTTATGCCTATGATTGAATTTATTTCAAAACGGCTTGTATTTCCAACATTGGAATGTTGGCTGATAGTATTACCGGTGAGTATTATTATAGCTATTATTTTTGGCTGGTTATCAGGTTATATAAAAATCAGGTATAAATTAAAAACCGGTTATACCAGGAAAATATTTCATTTTCTAATTTTTACTACTGCCGGTATCATTGGTATTTTGGGAGGTTTCCAGGCTGTCCAGGTTTTTGGTACAGGAGTTGGAATTATTGTTGGTTATGCTGTGTTAAGAGGTTACAAAAGTATGTTATTCAATGCAGTTGCCCGGCCGGGTGATAAACCTTATGAAAAATTCTATGTAATAATCCCTTTTTTAATGACTGCCATGGGAGGTATGATAAGTAATATTGCCTTTGGGAAATATGCAATTATCGGATACATTACTACAGGATGGGGGGATGCGATTGGTGAACCTGCAGGTACCCGATGGGGTAAACATAAATACAGAGTGCCAACATTTACCGGGATTCGTTCTTATAGAAGCCTTGAAGGAAGTATTGCCGTACTAGCTGCATCCTTTGCAGGTTGCATCTTAATTTCATTATTCGGATTTCACATTTCTGTTCCGGAAATAATATATATATCTCTCATCACAGCAATTGCTGCTATGATAGTTGAGGCGGTTACATTTCATAGTCTGGATAACCTTACAATACAGGTTGTTACTTCGGGGATCTTTTATTTATATCTGAAATATCTTATTAAATAACAGAATACGCTAGGTAATCAAATTTTTAATTCTTTCGATCTGTTTTAGCTTATTTACCTCCCTCAATTTTCGGGCGGTATTTGTAAAGTACTGATGAAGAGTAATAAACTTCATTTGCATTTCATTCCATTCATTCAATGTTCCAACTTTATTTTGTTCCTGAAGTTCTTTATAGAGCGTATTTGAAACCGGAATCATATCACTTCTTCCAAGATAATCCAAATCAGCATCGCACATTATTTCTTCCAGTTTATCCTTTGGTTCGGGAGGCAATTTTGTAGCCATTATCAATTCACATATCGTTTTTATCTGAGCTTGTGTATAGTAATAATTGGGTAAAACTTCCCTGGCTATTATGGTACTGTTATGCTCATGATTATCATAATCTACAGTATGGCCTGTATCATGAAATAATGCTGCAGTCTTGAGCAATAATAATTCAGCATCTGTGACCCCTTCACCAAGTCCGATTAATTCTACTTGAGTAACCACATCAACCGTATGCTTAACATTATGATAAAATAAGGTTTTAGAAAGCTCTTTCTCAAGCTTATCAAGAATCGTTTCCTGCAGGTCCATGAATTGTATCAATCCAAATCTTATACTAAACTTTTTATTTGGGATTAATCCTTTATTCTGAAGTGAAAATTCCTGTTTAAGACCTCTAACTGTGTACATTTCAATGTCGCCTTTATATTTAACAGGCATCTTTCCAAAATATTCACAATTGAACAGGTCCTTAACAAGCTCATATGTAGTGGCAGAGACAAGTATATTTCCTTCATCACAAAATGATCTAATACGGGCAGCCAAATTCACAGTATCACCTTTTATTTCATAGTTTATTTTCTTTCTTCCTATTTCTGTAGCAACAACAGGTCCGGTATGTATACCAATTTTTAATTTCCAGATTTTATCATTAAGATAAGATCTTTGTAAATCTTTTATATAATACTGCATTTCAACTGCAGCCAGAATAACCTCAACAGGATTTGTAATGTTCTTCTTTGGAATACCCCCAACACACATGATAGTATCACCAACAGATTTAATACTTTTAATTTCGTACTTATTAATGATTGTCTCCAATTGATAAAATATCTCATCAAGGTTATCAACAAGAACCTGGGAGTCCATATCTGCAGAAATGTCATTAAATCCCTGGGTGTCAGCAAATAATACAGTAGCAAGTTTGTATTTTAATATATTTGTGGTTTTAGGGACACTTATTAGTCTATCTAAATTTTCATTTTTTGCCTGGGCTAATAAATGTTTAAATTTTTCGAGTTCCTCGGAAAGTTGCTCATTCTGTTTTGTTATCTTCTCATTCTCTCTGGACAGTTCTTTGTTCTGACTCATCAACTCTGAAATATGCCTAAGAAAGCTGGACTTACTTTTCGCCATAAAGAATTATTAGTTTTATTTATTTACAAATATTATAAAAATAAATTAATAAAAAATATAAAGTTTATACGGCATTATATATTTAATGTTATTAATACCTTGTATATATGTAAAATAAAATTATAAAAGAACATAAACTTTATATGAAGGAGCAATATAATACTATTAAAGTATTAAATAAAATATTTGAATTTATACAATATTTTTGACTAATTAAATTTTAAAAATAAATTTATATTGTATTTCCATTTAAAACCATATTGTTTGCTTCGGTTATGCCGGAAATCCTTACCATTTTAAATGAATTTATTATGCAATCTTCACTGTTAAATATAACAGGAACATAATTTTCTCCATAACCCATAGCCTGACCTTCTTTAGTAATTTTCTCGACTAAAACTCGTTGTGTTTTGGTAATTATTGATTTACGATACGCAAGTTTGTTTTCATCAGATATTTCTCTGATTTTTTTGCTTCGTTCGGCTTTTACATTTTCAGGAACATGTTCAGGAAAATGTTCAGCACAGGTACCTTTTCTTATTGAATATTTGAATGTATGAACATGACTAAATCCAACATCTTTAATCACTTTGCAGGAATCAAGAAAATCTTTATCGGATTCTCCGGGAAATCCAACAATAATATCAGTTGTGAAATTTATATCAGGGCATTTACTTTTTAACAGTTCAATTATTTTTAGATAACTTTCTAAATTATAAACTCTTTTCATTTTCATCAGTATATTATCTGAACCGCTTTGCAGGCATAGATGAAGATGGGGACATAATTTCGGATTATCAAACAAGGCTACCAGTTTTTCTCCAAAACCTTCCGGCTCAAGGCTTGAAATTCTCACTCTGAAATCACCCGGAACATTTAAAACTTTTTCTATCAGGTCTTCAAAGTTTACATTATCAAAATTATAACAGCTAATATTTACACCCGTTAATACTACTTCTTTGTATCCCAAATCAACTACCTTCCTGATATTATCAAGGATATCACCAGGAGGCCTGCTGATAGCCTTACCTCTTACCTTTGGGACTATGCAATATGAACAGGAATTATTACAGCCGTCATTAATTTTAATAAAACTCCGGGTATGAAAGCTTTTCTCTGCAACAGAAAAATTAAATAATCCTTCCTTCATACTATCCGGATTCATTATTTCTCCTTTAAAATGGCTGTCGATCAAAGAAAATATTGCACTTTTAGTTCTGTTTGGAACTATATAAGTTATATTGTTGCGAATTCCAAGGTCCTCTTTTTGATTGTCAGCCATACAACCGGTAACAACTATAACAGCTGAACCATCTCTGTTGCAGGCCTTATTAATAATGGCCTTTGATTTATGATCACTTTGATTTGTAACAGTGCAGGTATTTATAATATAAACATCAGCATTATCATTAAAACCAACAATTTCGTAATTGGCTTTATAAAAATCAGTTAATAATGAATCTGTTTCACTCTGGTTTAACCTGCAACCTAATGTTTTAAATGCAACTCTCCTATTCATGACTATACCAGTTCAGGCTTTGTTTTCTTTATTAATTCTCCTTCTGATGCAAATTCGGTTGCTGATGTAATAATAATATATACATACCTGCCAATTAATGATGTGTCCTTTGACTGAAATCGCACAATTATTCTTCCCTCGTTAATACCGGATAAAAATCCATTCTTTCGATCAGTTCCTGTTACCAACACCTTTATCTTTTTGTTTATCAGCCTTTTATTATACTCCATGGCATATTTCTTCAACTCTTCAGTAAGGATATGCAGCCGCTTCTTTTTTACTTCAGGTGAAACATTATCCTCCCAATTATAACTTACTGCTCCGGGACGAGGCGAATACTGTGCTATATAAGCCATGTTAAATTTTAATCTTTCCATTACCTTCCTGGTATTCTCAAATTGTTCTTCAGTCTCGTCTGTAAATCCAACAATAATATCAGTAAACAAGGTTGCTTCCGGAATTTCTTTACTCACCGAATCAATGATGATCAAATATTCTTCAACTGTATGATTACGGTTCATCTTTTTTAAAACTTCATTATCGCCGGATTGAAGCGGAATATGCATATGCTTTGCAAGACAATTATATTTTGCAACTGCCTTAATTACTTCATCTGTCATATCTCTGGGATGCGGTGAAGTAAAATAAACCCAGAAATCTTTTCCTGATGATTTTCCAAATTCACCAATATCCTGTAAAAGCTGAGGGAAAGATTTTTCCTCTCCCCTTCTGTCAAAACCATAAGAATTAACATTTTGGCCTAACAGAGTAATAGACTTGTATCCTTTATTAACAAGGTATTTTAATTCACTTAATATCTCTCCTGATGGTCTTGATATTTCTCTCCCCCGCGTATAAGGGACAGCACAAAAAGTACAAAATTTATCACAACCATTCTGGATAGGAATATATGCTTCAAATAATGAGTTATATAAAGGTGATATTTCCCAGAAATTTAGAACCTTATCCTCAGAGCGGGTATTCACAGGTTTGCTATCTTTTGAAGTCCCTTCTTCAACATGGGTCAACTTTTTATGCTGAATATCCTTAATACTCTTTTTTATTGGTGTAACAACTCCATACTGACTTAGCATATCAGGCAAATCCGTTAAATCATTTGTTTCAAAAACAAGATCGAATAATTTTAAAAACTTCTCTTTATCAGCTTGAAGTATACATCCTGAAATAAAAGTGATAAAGTTTTTATTATTCTTCCGGCTATTCCATTTTCTAATTCTTGAATAGACCTTGTCGATAGATTTCTGGCGAACTGAACACGCCAATACTCCAAGTAAATCAGCTTTTTCTTCATTTTCAGTCCATTTGTAACCCATTCCCTCAATGACGGTATTTACACGCTCACCGTCTGACTTGTTCATTTGACAGCCCAATATTACCAGATGGTACAACATTTTTAGATTTACGATTTTAGATTTACGATTTTTAGTTAAAAACTAACTGCTATAA
>CBFCXR010000160.1:0-6070 GCA_965602045.1 uncultured Bacteroidales bacterium
ATATGAGCTTTTATTAAATTCTGCAAATAAAGTAATTGAAGCAGGAGCTGAATGTTTATTATTATGCGCAAATACTTCACATTACTTTGCTGATAAACTGAAGAAAGACATTTCAGTAGATTTAATACATATTGCCACTGCAACTGCAAAGCATATTAAGAATAAAAGAATATCTACAGTTGGCTTGCTCGGCACAAAACAAACTATGGAACAGGATTTTTACAGGTTAAAACTTAAGGATGAGGGAATTGAAGTTTTCATTCCTGATCCTGATGAAAGAGAATTTATTCATAATACCATAGTAAATGAACTTATATACGGCGTATTTAAAAAAGAAGTTAAGGAGGAATTTATTAAAATAATTAAAAGGTTGAACAGTCTTGGAGCAGAGGGTATGATAATGGGCTGCACTGAAATCCCACTGCTAATTAAACAGGAAGATATTGATATCCCTTTGTTTAATACATTGTCTATACATTCAATAGCGGCTGTTGATTTTGCCCTGGGTGGGAACTAAAAATATTACAGAGTAAAGCCTATTCCTGTGAAAGCATATAGCATATCTGATAATTCGAGTCCCATTGTTATGTTAACATGGATGAAATTAAGAATAAAACCTCCCTCACCAAGAAAGCCATAAGCACCCTCATCAACCCATCCGGATGAATAATCCCAGCTGTATATATCATAATAACCACCACCGCCAAAAATACTTATTGAGGCTTTTTTATTCCTTGCAATCTTTATTGCCGGCCCTCCGACTATTATAAGTTTTTCGCGTTCCTCGCCATTATGCACCCCGTAGACCATACTGGCATAACCTCCAATCCTGCCCGGTCCAAGTAATCCGATACGTCCTCCCAGGGGCAAGTAATCATTTAAATTTCTTAAGCTGATAAACAAGTCATAATCTCCAAGTGTATGCTTTCTTTTAGCGGTGGCAGTTACTTTGAATTTTATTTCACCGGTAAGCTCATAGACGTCATCCAGAACATTCCATACAATCTTTTTGTGTTTGCCGGACGTGATATTGCGTCCTGCATCTCCTGTTACGGTCTTAAGGGATATAAAAGTTTTGCCAAAATCAAGAGTATAGTATGCATTTATTGTGCAATAGCCTTTGGTGTTATCTGAAATAAGATCATAATATATCATTATCTGGTTGCCTTGCTGTTCAAATCTTACATTTTCAACTGATTGACAATATACATTTATCCGGGTAAGGACTATAATTAAGCAAAGGAGGTATTTATACATAATTCTCTGAAAAAAATTAAACAAAATTGAAGAATATGATAATATCAATATTAAAAGACCTACAGATTCCTAAATATTACTTTTTAGATAATCAACAGCCTTCTTAATTGCCATGTTTATGCCTCCCGGATCGGTGCCCCCGGCAGTAGCAAAAAAAGGCTGGCCTCCGCCTCCTCCTTTGATTTCTTTTGCTGCCTCTTTTATTATCTGTGATGCATTAAGATTTTTCTCTTTAACCAGGTTATCTGATATCATAATTGTGAGGTTGGCCTTGCCATCCATATCAGCCCCGGTAACCATAAATAGATTTTTAACCTGCCCCTTTATCTGAAAAGCAAGATCACGGATAGCATCTGCAGAGTTTATATCAATCCTGGCGCTGATAACATTTATATTTTCGACCTTAGTGATTTTACTGATCAAATCAGATTTCAGATTTTTAATTTTATGTTTGTTGAATTTTTCAATTTGCTTTAGCATTGATGTATTTTCAGAGATCAAATTCCTGATGGATTTTTCCAGGTCTTTCGGATATTTTAGCAGTTCACTGATTTTATTAATAACTTTTGAGTGGTTAATAATATATTCCTCTGCTTTTTTTCCTGTAATTGCCTCAATTCTTCTAATACCCGCTGAAATGGCACCTTCAGAGATAATCTTAAAAAATCCTATTTGTCCGGTAGATTCAACATGCGTACCACCGCATAATTCTACAGAATCGTCAAATCTGATTACACGTACATGATCGTCATATTTTTCTCCGAAAAGCGCTATTGCGCCTTCCTTTTTGGCATCTTCCAGGGGCATATCCCTTTTTTCCTGCCTTGATATGTTTTCCCTGATTTTATGGTTTACAATAGATTCGATTTTAAATAAGTCATCTTCAGATATTTTCTGATAATGAGAAAAGTCGAATCTCAAATAATCAGGGTTAACAAGGGAACCCTTTTGTTCTACGTGTGTTCCCAGGACATTTCTTAAGGCATAATGAAGCAGATGCGTGGCAGTATGGTTACTGGCTGTATCAGCCCTGCTTGTATTATTCACAAAAGCTTTAAAGGTTGTATCCGGATTCTCAGGTAATTCTTCAGTAACATGAATTATCAGGTCATTTTCCCTGATTGTATTAATAACCTGAATCTTTTTCTTATTTTGTTCTATGTACCCGGTATCACCAACCTGGCCGCCACTTTCAGCATAGAAGGGAGTGATATTGAATGCCAGGTGATATAAATCTTTGTCTTTGGTCTTAACCTTTCTGTATTTTGTAATTTTAATGTCAGCATTAAGATGATCGTAACCCACAAATTCTTCAGCTTCATTTGCATTTAAAACATTCCATTCATCAGTGTCAATATTCGCAGCACTTTTAGAACGTTCCTTTTGTTTTGTCATTTCTTCCTCAAACTCCTTTTCATTCACTGAGAGACCGTGCTCTCTAAGAATTAATCCGGTAAGATCCAAAGGAAATCCATAAGTATCGTATAGTTCAAAAGCAGTTTTACCGGGAATTGATTGCTTATTCTTTGCTAATGTACCGGTTATTATCTGATTCAGAAGTTTTATTCCTGTCTCAAGAGTACGCAGGAATGACTGCTCTTCTTCTTTTATAACTCTTTCAATTAGTTTTTGTTGCGATTTTATCTCGGTGAAGGTGTCCCCCATTGTTTTAACAAGTAACTGCACCAGCTTATGCATAAATGGTTCCTTCTGATTAAGGAAAGTATAGTAATAACGGACGGCTCTCCTAAGTATTCTCCTTATAATGTATCCTGCCTTAACATTAGAAGGAAGCTGTCCATCTGCAATTGCAAATGATATTGCACGGAGGTGATCAGCAACTACCCTCATAGCGATATCTGTCTTTTCAAATTTCCCGTAATTTATTTTACATAGTTTTGAAATTTCCTGTAAAATGGGTAGAAATAAATCAGTGTCATAATTAGAAGTTTTTTTCTGTATAACCATACATAATCTTTCAAATCCCATTCCCGTATCAACATGTTTTTTTGGCAGCGGAACTAATGAGCCATTGGCTTTACGATTAAACTGTATGAATACCAGGTTCCATATTTCTATAACCTGATGGTGGTTTTTATTAATAAGTTCTCTTCCGTCCCTGGCTTTTCTTTCTTTGTCTGTTCTCAGATCAATATGAATTTCGGAACAGGGCCCACATGGTCCGATATCTCCCATTTCCCAGAAATTATCCTTTTTATTGCCGAATATTATTCTGTTTTCATCCAGAAATTCTTTCCAGTAACTAAATGCTTCTTCATCCCTTTCGATATTTTCATCTTTACTTCCTTCAAATACAGTAGCATATAACCTGTCTTTATCAACACCTAATTCATTTACCAGAAACTCCCATGCCCAGGATATTGCTTCTTTTTTAAAATAATCTCCAAACGACCAGTTACCCAGCATTTCAAACATTGTATGATGATATGTATCATGCCCGACTTCTTCAAGATCATTATGCTTTCCTGAAACCCGCAAACATTTCTGTGTATTTACAATCCTCTTATTTTTTGCCGGGGAATTATCAAGAAAGATATTTTTAAACTGATTCATTCCTGCATTGGTAAACATTAAGGTGGGATCATTTTTAACTATCATTGATGCAGAGGGTATAACCTTATGTCCCTTTAACCTGAAAAAGTCAAGAAAGCATTGACGGATATTAGATGAATTCATATGAAATAAAAAATAAATTGACGAAATTATAAACAAGTTATAAACATTCTTCTCATAAATGGTTTGTAAATTTAAATTTTTTCTTATAGATTTGTTGCAATCAGCACTAATTTATTACTTCGACATACAAATAACACTTGGGCAAAAAGAGAAAAAAATATAAATATAATTATACTACACTTACATTCGAAGAAATAAATATAAGAGGGGTACAGATAATTAGAAAGGCCCTGATTTTAATATTTATTCTTTGTCTGATTGTTACTATAGATATTTTTCTGTTAAGCATGATTAGATCACCAAAGGAGTTATCCTTATCAAAAGAGGGTGAAGAATTAAATGCATTAATAGAAGTTATTAACAATCAATTGGATAGTGTGAGTGATATTTTAGTTAATAGTCATTTTAAAGATGATAATTTATATAGAATGATTCTGGAAATAGATACAATACCAAAATCTATTAGGGATGCCGGTATTGGAGGATCTGAAAAATATAGAAATTTAGAAAATATTAATAAGGCGGGATTAATTGTTGATGTAGCGCGAAAAATCGATAAACTTTACAGACAAATAGATATACAAAGTGAATCTTATGAATTTTTAATGGACAAGGCGGCTGAAAAGATAAAGAGGATTTCTTGTATTCCGTCTATTCAACCAGTGTCAGTTAAGGATTTAACGTTTATCAGCTCATATTTTGGAGTTAGAGTAGATCCTTTTGTTAAGTATAAAAAACCGCATTATGGTTTAGACTTTGTAGCACCTAAAGGAACAAAAATTTATGCAACAGGGGATGGAATTGTAACATTATCAAAATATTCTCGTAAAGGCTATGGTAATGAGATTATTATTGATCATTTTTTTGGATATAATACACGATACGCACACTTGGATGAAATTATTGTTAAAAAAGGAGAAAAAGTGAAAAGAGGGCAGTTAATAGGATTGTTAGGAAATACCGGTCGCTCAACCGGGCCGCATCTTCATTATGAAATAAGATATTTTAATCAACCTATAAATCCTATGTATTATTTTTCAGACGAGATATCCGAAAATGAATATGAAAGGATGATTAAAAGAAATTAAATTGTTGATTATTGATTAATTAAATACGTTTTCTACCATGCCAAAGAGTAAATACAAATTCAATCCTGAATCGCTTAATTATTTAAGAATTGAAAGGACATTAAAACAGAAAATTCTTATTTTTTCAGGTTATTTCTTTACGTTTATTTTTATAGCGTTTATTGGCTATATGATTGTAAGTTCATTTCATGATACGCCAAAAGTGAAAGGCCTGAAACGACAAATTGGATTATTAAAGACCAATTATGAAACATTTAATAAAGATTTGAATAACGTTGAAGATTTGCTTAAATACCTACAGGAACGTGATGACAACATTTACAGAACTATTTTTGAAGCAGAACCGATTCATAAATCTGTCCGTGATGCAGGTTTTGGGGGAAGCAACAGATATAGTAATATGGAATTGACCGATGGTGAAATAGTAACTGAGACGGCTAAAAAGCTTGATAAGATAAGAAAGAAAATATACATTCAGTCAGTATCTTATGATGAGCTTATTGACCTGGCAACAAATAAAGAAAAGATGGTCGGCGCAATTCCTGCTATTCAACCTCTTTCAAATAAAGATTTAACCCGTACTGCTTCAGGTTGGGGTTATAGAATTCACCCGATTTACAAAATTAGAAAATTCCATTACGGGATGGATTTTACTTCACCTACAGGTTCAGAAGTATATGCAACGGGAGATGGGACAATCGAGGTGCTTAACTCTTCAAAGAGAGGCTATGGCAATAAAATAATTGTCAATCATGGATTCGGTTATAAAACCCTGTATGCACATTTAAGTGCATTTAATGTAATAACCGGTCAGAAGGTTAAAAGAGGCGATGTTATTGGCTTCGTTGGAAACACCGGGTTATCAACAGCACCGCATTTACATTATGAGGTACATTTAAATGATAAAAAAGTTAATCCTATCAATTATTACTTTAATGATTTATCTGCTGATGAGTACGACAGAATGATTGAACTTTCCACCAAATTTGGAAGATCATTTGATTAAAAAATATATTAAATAAATTATC
>CBFCXR010000161.1:0-6049 GCA_965602045.1 uncultured Bacteroidales bacterium
TAATGATAATATCAGATTTTTAGAAGTTTTCAATTTAATAGCATAAAAATTTCACCTGTTTTATACAGATGAAAATATACTAGTAAAGGTTGCGTTTAAGGTACTTTTTATATGTCCTCGAGCCGGACGGGCTTAAATATTCTGTATTGTGCGTGTTTAAAATGGAAAATCTTCCTGATCTTCGATCTGAAGCTCTTCAAAATGAGGTTTTTCAGCTAATTGATGTATTGGATGGCCATCGACATAGATAGCCTTATGCGGTTTTACAGGGCAGGCGTATTCACATGCCCCGCAGCCAATGCACGTGGATGGATGTATTTCAGGGATTGTCAAATCTGCAATATAGGGGACCATTCTTACTGCCTGGGTGGGACAATGTTCCGAACATGAACCGCAGGCCGTATTATCAGTATAAACAACACAGTTTTCAATAATAAAATGTACAGTTCCAATTTGAGTTAATTTTTTATCTTCTTTGGCTAATGGTAATATTGCACCCGTAGGACATACTTCCCCGCAAATAGTACATTCATAATTACAATAATTTGTTTTGTAATCCATATAAGGTTGCATCATACCTGTAAAACCGAATTCAAGAAATGATGGCTGTAAAACCGCTGTAGGACATAATGTTACACACAGATGACAAGCCGTGCAATTATTCTTAAAATGATTCAAACTTATTGAACCTGGAGGTGAAACATGATTTTTCTTTGTTACAGGTGTTAATTTCCCGTCTGAATTATCGCCTGTTTGTGACCTGGCAATTTTAGACAATCCAATAAAACCAAATATATATATTAACGATTTGCCAATAAATTCTCTCTTTTCAGTATTTGTTGAAGGTTCATCAGCTATTAACTTCTTGTAATTGTCAAATTTGTAATTAATACTATTCTCAGGGCATGATTTAATGCAGTTATAACAAGCGACACAACGCGAAAAATCAATAATTTCATTTTTAACATCTATACAGCTTGCTTTACATACAACTGAACACCTGGCACACTTTGTACACGTAAGGCTATCAATCTTTATCTTAAATACTGATATCTTTGAAAATAATCCTAACAGTGTACCAACAGGACACACGGTATTGCAAAATAATCTTCCATGGTAAAATGAAATCCATAAAATAAAACCTAATACGGAAATAGGGAATAATGTTGCAGCAAAATTAAAATGCTTATAATCTACAGGATATAGAAAAAACACATTGATCTTTTCAAATAATGCTGCAAATATGTTATTTATGCCTATTGCAGCCGGCCTTATCAAATCTGAAAATATTCTACCGAAATTACTGTAAGGATCAAGAATGTTTATAAGAAAAGTACTTCCAAATAACAAAAACAAAAAAGGCAACACGAGGAATGAATATCTGAGAATTGTATGAGCTTCCGAGTATTTATACTTCTTTTTTCTTCTAATCCTTTTTGCCAGGTATGATATAATATCCTGTAAAATTCCTAACGGACAGACTGTGGAGCAATACACCCTGCCAAACAATACATTTAAAACCAGAATAAATATAAATCCAGCAACAGCAAGGCTGAGAACATGCACGAACTTCATAAGGGAAGGGATAAACTGGAAAAAAAGTATAATTTTCAGAAAAGAAGAGGGTATTATTCCTCTAAAATCGATAAAAAGAAGAGAAATTGAAATAAAGAAAAATAAAGAAATTACAATTCTTAAAATTCTGAGATCTTTTTGCCTCATAAATTTAAATGGTGATTCTATTGATTTTCAGTTTATCCAAATTACTGGTACCTGAGCCCAATTCCTCACTCAATCCAATATGTTTTACCTGCGCTGTGTTCAGTCCGAAAATCTTAGTAGCAGCCGCATCAGCAGCAACAATATCAGGACTGATAATCTGATACTTCATTTCAACAACATCAGAAACAGATATGCCTCTTGGCCCGTTCCTTTTCATTACCCTGTAAGCATCAACTACATTAAGATCAGGCTTACGGTAAGTAGTGAAATCGGCAATACATTGGCTGAGCCCATTAGCATGCCACCAACTCCTGTTCCATACAACACCCATAAGATTCTTCATAGATATGGATAAACCTGTTCCTCCGTGGTTTTTTAAAGTAGGAACGTTTATAAATACATCAGACTCAAGAATAAGTTCATGAACTTTGGCATTCTTTAAAATTTTGCCCTTGTTAATTTCCACAGGATGATAATAACTTTCACTATTCCCCGGAACTATATTCCCTCCTGCCTTTTTTACAGCATCTTCTATTCCACTGTTTTTATAACACCTTGTCCATTCGTTGCAGGTATTATCAAATACATATACCGCCTTTGCCCCGGCATTCAAGCAATGTTCAATTATTCTGCTTACTATATCAGGACTTGTATCTGCAGCTCGTTCCGGAGTAGTGTCCCATCCTATATTTGGCTTAACCACAACAGTTTGATTCCTTTTAACGAACTTCGACATCCCCCCTAGTGAGGCAATAGCTTTATCAAACATAGCGCCTGGAGTGCCGCCCCTAACGGCAACCAGGTCATACGGTAATTCATTAGAAATATTTTTATTAATTGCAAATAACTTCTCAGGCTTTAATACAGAAAATGCTGTACCGGTAATAATACCAGCCCCTATCGATTTTATGAGAAATTCCCTTCTTTTCATATTGTCTAAATTTATTATTTTGTATGAATAATAATCTGGATTATGTGTTTATTTAGTACGGAAAGTTAGTTAATTTTATAGAAATTGCCTTTAGCATATGTAATTTAGAAATAATTTAGAAATAATTTAGAAATAGTTCAAATAAACAAGCATTCTGAACCTGTAAACTCATTTAATATTTAACAACGTAATTTAAATAATACTTATTTTGCAGGCCGTATAATTTTTCTTAATTAATTATCATACTTTTAGAATATGAAAATACTCTATTATGAATGTTTTGCAGGTATCAGTGGTGACATGAACCTGGGTGCTATGGTAGATATTGGAATTAAGCCGGAATACCTGGTAACAGAATTAAAAAAACTGGGAATTAAAGGTTACGAGCTAAAAATATTTAAAGATCAAAGAAAAGGTATATCAGGTACAAAGGTTGATGTTGAAATAGAAGCCGGGAATAATAAATCATCTCATGACAATAGTAAGCATGTACACAGGAACTTAAAAAACATAAAAACCATAATTAATGACAGTAAGTTAAATGATAATATAAAAAATATTAGTCTGAAAATATTTAAGAAAGTGGCTGAAGCTGAATCAGTGATACATAACAAGGATATAAATGAAATATTTTTTCACGAGGTTGGAGCCATAGATTCAATTGTAGATATTGTTGGTGCAGCAATTTGTATTGATTATTTAAAACCTGACAAAATATACAGTTCTACAGTTGAGTTAGGCGGGGGCTTCGTAAATTGTGAACATGGCACTTTGCCCGTCCCTGCACCTGCATCAGTTGAAATATTAAAAGGGGCCCCTGTAAGAAAAGGCACAGTTCAATATGAAGCTGCAACGCCTACCGGCTCGGCAATTCTTGCCTCATGCGTTGACGAATTTACAGATAAAATAGATTTTATTATTGAAAAAACAGGCTATGGAATTGGCAGCAAAGATGGTGATATTCCTAATGTTCTAAGGTTATACCTGGGAAAATCCACAACTAAAGAATCAGTTGAAAAAGATTCATCATTAATTATTGAATGCAATATTGATGATATGAATCCGGAATTTTATGATTATATAATTAATTCACTATTTGATGCAGGAGCAAAAGATGTTTATATTACACCTATTATTATGAAAAAATCAAGACCTGCAGCCAAGCTGAGTGTACTATGCAATAAAGGATCAGAAATGCTGATTGAAAATATTTTATTTACTGAAACCTCCTCAATAGGATTAAGAAAGTATTCAGTTGAGAAAATTATGCTTGAAAGAAAAATTGAATCTGTAAATACAAAATATGGAGAGGTTAAAATAAAATCTGCCTTTTATAAGGATAAAATTATAAAATCAAAGCCGGAATATGAAGATTGCATAAAAATCGCAAAAAAGGAGAATATACCGATAAAGGAAGTATATAATCTTGTCGAGAAGTTACTAAGTGAAAAAGATGGAAGAATTAAAAAACAATCCAAAATATAATCAACTTATACAATATCTGAAAAACCTCAAAAGTGTTGCCGTAGCGTTTTCCGGAGGTGTTGACAGTACATTTTTGCTTGCCGCAGCCAGGGAAGCGCTAACTGATAATGTTATTGCATTTACAATCAAATCACCCTATATACCTGACTGGGAAATTAACGAAGCGAGGCAAATAACAAATAAATTAACTGTTAAACACCTGGTATTTGAAACGGAAATCAGTAATTTAATAATAAATAATCCTGAAAACAGATGTTATTTATGTAAAAATTTTGTCTTTAAGAAGTTAAAATATGAGGCTGAAAAACTTGGTATAAATCATGTAGTTGATGGAACAAACTTCGACGATATAAAATATTACAGGCCCGGTATAAAAGCTTTAATGGAGTTGGGAATTAAAAGTCCTCTTCTGGAAAACAAAATAACAAAAGCGGATATACGAAGTTTTTCAAAAGCATTAAAACTGGAGACGTGGGATAAACCGGCTTATGCCTGTTTGCTTACGCGAATACCATATAACACTGAAATAAAAAAGGAAGAGCTAAGACGCATTGAACAGGCTGAGGTATTTTTAATGAAGCTTGGCTTTAAGGGTGTACGTGTGAGAAGCCATAATAACTTAGCCAGGATAGAGTTAAACAAATCACAGCTTAATGATGTTTTAAAAAACAATTTGAATAATAAAATTGCAGATAAACTTAAGGAAATAGGTTTTACTTATGTTACAATAGATATTGAGGGTTACAGAACAGGGAGTATGGAGGTGAGGGAAGGATGAGGATTTACGATTTAGGATTGACGATTTACGATTTACGATTTACGATTTTAGATTGACGATTGATGATTGATGATTTTAGATTTGAGAAGATGAAAATAATCAAATTTCCTGATCTACTATATAGAATGGAGTTATTGATACTAATTTTCAAATAACATAACTTTGACTAACAAATATTAATTCAATTACTAATATGAATCCGGAAGAATTAAAAAAAATATTAGAGGAAGTTAAAAGCGGCAAAATAAACATTGACGAAGCAATCGGTCAATTAAAAGATTTTTCCATTAAAGACCTTGGGCATACAAAGATAGACACTCACAGGGAATTGCGTACCGGTTATCCTGAAGTTATATTTTGTTCCGGTAAAACTGTTGACCATTTACGGGACATCATCGGGCATATGCTTACGAAGAAAAACAATATTTTAGCCACCAGGGCTACTGAGGAAATGTTTGACGCCATAAGTAGTATATCTCCTGATGCAAGATATAATGCTTTGGCCAGGACGATAACCATAAAAATTAAAGATCTTAAAATACCTGATACTTACATTTCTGTAGTATCTGCGGGCACTTCAGATATTCCTGTTGCAGAAGAAGCAGCTATCACTGCTGAATTTTTCGGAAACAAAGTTCAGCGAATATTTGATGTGGGTATTGCAGGTATTCACCGTCTATACAACAAACTTGATGAAATACGCAGATCAAAAGTCATAATAGTTGTTGCGGGGATGGAAGGTGCTCTTCCCAGCATAGTAAAGGGACTTGTTGACAAACCCGTAATAGCTGTACCCACGAGCATAGGATACGGCGCAAATTTCAACGGTTTGTCTGCCCTGCTTGGCATGCTCACCAGCTGTGCCAGTGGCGTTACGGTAGTAAATATAGATAACGGATTTGGTGCAGGATTCACAGCAAGTATGATTAATAAGTTGTAGCTGATTGCTGCTCGCTATTTGCTTCGCGCCTCTCGCTGCTCGCTTCTCGGTGTTCACTTCTCGTTATTCACTATTCGCTTCTCGCTGCTCACTGTCATTTATTGTCATTCATAGTCATTCATAGTCATTGATAGTTATTTGTTGCCAGTTTAGTCAACAATACAGCAATTCAACAATAGAGCAATAGAACAAT
>CBFCXR010000162.1:0-6041 GCA_965602045.1 uncultured Bacteroidales bacterium
ATTAGTGAAAGGATTACAGGGTGATAATTCTAAATACCTTAAAGTATCAGCCTGTGCCAAACATTTTGCAGTGCATAGTGGTCCGGAAAGGTTACGTCATGAATTCAATGCAATTGCCTCAAAAAAAGATATGTACGAAACTTATTTACCTGCTTTCAAATCACTGGTAGATGCCGGAGTTGATGCAGTAATGTGCGCCTATAATCGCACCAATAACCTTCCCTGTTGTGCCCATAACTACCTGTTGAATGATGTTTTAAGGGGAGAATGGGGCTTTAAAGGTCATATTGTTTCAGATTGCGGGGCACTTGTCGATTTTTATCAAGGACATAAAGTTACATCCAACAAAGTTGAAGCAGCAGCTTTAGCATTAAAAAACGGTGTAAACCTCAATTGCGGACGTGTTTACCCTGCACTCATACAAGCTGCTAAAGACGGACTGGTTGAAGAAAGAGAAATTGACAATGCTCTTGCTATCCTTTTAAAAACAAGGTTTAAACTGGGATTATTCGATCCGGGAGAAAACAATCCTTACAATCTCATTCCCACAGATGTAATCAATTGCGAAAAACACAGGAAACTGGCTTATGAAGCTGCTGTAAAGTCTGTGGTCATGCTTAAAAACAATGGAGTCTTGCCATTGAAAAATGATCTTTCCCAATATTATGTTACAGGTCCGAATGCTACAAATATCGAAGTTTTAATAGGTAATTACTATGGAGTAAATGACAATCTGGTTACTATACTTGAAGGGCTTGCATCAAGAATAGAAGCAGGAAGCCAGATGCACTATAAACCAGGCTGTCTGCTCGATCGTGACAATATCAATCCAATAGACTGGACAACCAATGATGCAAAGGCAGCGGATGTTACAATAGCTGTGCTTGGTATATCGGGCTTACTTGAAGGTGAAGAAGGGGAATCGATTGCTTCGGAACATTTTGGAGACAGGTTTGATTATAATGTACCTAAGAACCAGATAGATTTTTTGAAAAAACTAAGGGAAGGAAATGATAATCCGATCATCACGATAGTTACAGGTGGTAGTCCTATGAATCTTAATGAAATACATGAACTTTCGGACGCTGTATTGCTGGTATGGTATCCGGGAGAAGAGGGAGGTAATGCAATAGCAGATATCATTTTTGGTAATGTATCACCTTCAGGCAGGTTACCCGTTACTTTTCCAAAATCCCTTGACCAGCTTCCTCCTTACGATGACTATAGTATGGAAGGTCGTACCTACAGGTACATGAATAAAGAACCCATGTATCCGTTTGGCTATGGATTGACATATGGAAAATTTGAATACTCAGGAGCTAAATTATCTTCAGAAAATATTAAGAAAGGAAACAGTACTGAATTAAGTATTGCTGTTACTAACACCGGACAAATGGAAGCAGAAGAAGTAGTGCAGTTATATATTACCGATTTGGAGGCTTCTGTCAAGGCTCCTCTATTTTCCTTAAAAGGTTTTAAAAGAGTAAGTCTGAAACCCGGGGAGACCAAAACTGTGAAATTCACAATAACATCGGAAATGCTTTCGATTATAAATAATGAAGGTAAAGCAATTCTCGAAAAAGGAGATTTTAAAATTCATGTGGGAGGTTCACTCCCGGTTAAGAGAAGCATTGATTTAGGCGGATCACCTTTTTCGGAAGTTATATTAAATGTTATTTAGAAAGGTACAGGAGTAATCATCAATTTTACAGGTAGACACACCAGGCATATATTCATTCTTTCCTTCAAAGGAAGAAAACACAGGAAGCGCTGTGATTATTTGCCCTTCAGGTGGATATCAGCACCTGACGTATATTCTGGGGGGATTTCAACTGGCTAAATGGTTAATTGAAATTGGGATAATTACTAACCTTTTATTACATTAGCCATTAAAGAAATTTACAGATAAAAACGGACTGCCTGCAGCAAATTTATTTAAAAATTTTTTTAATTTTGATCAAATCAATAATATACCTATAATTAAACAGAACAATTCTAATATAATACAATAACAATCATGAAATTAAAAAATAATTATGTTCAGCATCTTCATCGTCCGGTGATATTTTTATTTCTTATTATTACATTCGTTCATTCAACCATAATAAAAGGGCAATCAAATCCGGAAGTAACTAATTTAATAACAGAATATAAGACAAATCCATCAGGAATTGACATTGCCAGTCCCAGGTTGAGCTGGGAGATAACTACAGGGGATCGAAATATCATTCAGATTGTCTACCAGGTTAAAGCAGCATATTCATTAGAAAAATTAAGCTCTGAAGACAATTTGATCTGGAATTCCGGAAAAGTAAATTCAGAGCAATCCATTCATGTAGAATATAAGGGTCCGGAACTGCAATCGGGTCAGCGTATTTACTGGATGGTTAAAGTCTGGGATAACAAAGGCAGGGAATCTGAATGGAGCGAGGCAGCATTCTGGGAGATGGGATTGCTAAATTATTCAGACTGGAAGGCTTTCTGGATTGAACCGGATATTACGGAAGATGTCACCACATCAAGTCCCTGTCCGTTCCTGAGAAAGGAGTTTAAACCAGGAGATATTATAAAAGAAGCAAAAGTATACGTTTCCAGCCGCGGCTTATATCAATTATTTCTGAATGGTAATAAGGTAGGAGATGAACTTTTTACACCAGGCTGGACAAGTTATCACAAACGTATACAATACCAGGTATATGATGTCACCAGCCAGTTAAACAATGGCCGGAATGCAATTGGAGTAATATTAGGAGATGGATGGTTCAGGGGCTACCAGGGATGGAATGATGAGAAAAATTTTTACGGGAACAAACTTGCACTTATTTTACAGCTGGAAATTATTTATGAAAACGGATCAAAAGAAATAATTGTTACGGATAAGAGCTGGAAATCATCCACCGGTCCAATATTGAAATCTGACTTATATAATGGAGAATTATATGATGCCCGCCTGGAAATGAATGGCTGGGATCAGCCCGGATTTAATGATAAAAGCTGGAATGAGGTAATAGAAAAAGATTATAGCAAAGAAGTACTGACAGCATCAGAAAGTGTCCCTGTCCGTATTACGGAAATCATAAAACCGGTTAGGAAGTTTATTACTCCCGAAGGCGACATGGTATTTGATTTAGGGCAAAACATAGTAGGTTGGGTTCAATTTAAATTGAATGGTGAGGCCGGAACAAAAATTACACTAAGACATGCTGAGGTCCTGGACAAAGAGGGAAATTTTTACACTGCCAATCTTCGGGCTGCCAAACAGGAAGTACAATATATTTTTAAAGGTGAAGGTGAAGAAATATTTGAGCCACATTTTACATTTCATGGATTCAGGTATATTGCTGTAGACGATTATCCCGGAGAAGTAACTGCTGATAACTTGACCGGTAAGGTTATTCACTCTGATATGATGCCAAGCGGGAACTTTGAATGTTCCGATACATTAATCAACCGGTTACAGAAAAACATACAATGGGGTTTGCGCGGAAATTTCCTTGATGTGCCTACCGATTGTCCGCAGCGCGATGAACGAATGGGATGGACAGGAGATGCCATGGTTTTTACACCTACAGCATGCTTTAACATGAATGCGGCACCGTTTTTTACCAAATGGATGAAGGATTTAGCACTTGAGCAAAGAGATGATGGCAGTGTACCATGGGTTGTGCCAAATGTTGTAAAGGATGGTGGAGGAACGGGCTGGTCCGACGGGTTTGGAGCCACTGGCTGGGCCGATGCAGCAGTTATTATTCCCTGGGTAGTTTACCAGGCTTATGGTGATAAAAGAATTCTTGAAAACCAATACGAATCAATGAAAGCCTGGGTGGACTATATGATAAAACAAGCAGGTGACCGCTATATATTTGACTATGGATTCCACTTTGGCGACTGGCTTTCCTTTGCTGAATATCATTCATATATCTACAATGCACCTGATTATGGTTATGCAGGAGCTAATACTGATAAAGACTTAATTGCTACTGCTTATTTTTATTACTCAACCGGACTTCTACAAAAAACAGCTAAATTACTGGGCAAATTTGAAGATGAGAAAAAATACAATCAATTATTACCTAAAATAAAATCAGCATTCCAAAATGAATTCATTACTAATTCAGGTCGCCTGACATCCGGTACTCAAACTGCCTATGTATTAGCTTTATCTTTTGGACTAATACCTGAAAATATGAAAGAAAAGGCAGCTGAAAGACTGGCAGATGATGTAAAACACTTTCGTCATTTAACAACAGGTTTTCTTGGTACGCCATTAATTTGTCAGGGGTTATCAGAGAATGGATATCCTGATCTGGCCTTTATGTTGTTGTTCAATAAAAGATATCCCTCCTGGCTTTATGCTGTAACTATGGGTGCTACTACTATATGGGAAAGGTGGGATGGTATTAAACCTGACAGTACATTCCAGGATGTAGGGATGAACTCCTTTAACCATTATGCTTATGGTTCTATTGGCAACTGGTTATATAGCAAAGTGGCAGGTATTAATACAGATCCGGAAGCTCCAGGCTATAAGAAAATAATAATAAAACCCCTTCTTACAGAAAAGCTGGGCTATGTAAAAGCAGAATACCATTCGATGTATGGTAATATTATATCACACTGGCAACTTAAAGAAGGAAAACTTGAATTGAATGTTATTATTCCTGCCAACACAACGGCTCAAATCCATATTCCGGCATATGATAAGGAAAAAATACTTGAAAACGGTTCTCCTGTTTCAAAAAATGAAAACATTAAAGTTTTGGGTATTGAAAATGGACGGGTAATTTTGGAAACCGGTTCAGGTGAATATAACTTTGAAACCATTATTAAATGAAGAACTACAGATCTATTATTGTAAATCAATATTTTACGGATTATTTCGTTAACTCGCAATGACGTAAAATGTGCTTTTATTAAAATACTTATGAAAAAATTACCGGGTACAATAATTATTTTATTTTGTTTCATTTTAGCTGTACAAAAAATAAGTACACAGGATAATGGCCTTGTCAACACGTCAGGCAGTCCATACACTCAATTATCAGGTGTTGATTTGGATGATGCTGTCTGGACCCGGGGCTTTTGGGCGGAAAGATTTGAAATATGCAAGGATTCGATGATTCCCCGTATGTGGAGAATACTTAAAGATCCTGAAATAAGCCATGCATACAGGAACTTTGAAATAGCCTGCGGAAAAGAAACTGGTACCCATAAGGGACCGCCATTCAACGACGGGGATTTTTATAAGTGGTTCGAATCAGTTGCGGGTGTTTATGCCATTACTAAAGACAATGGATTAAACCAACTAATGGATGATATCATATCAACAATTTCAAAAACGCAACGCGAAGATGGTTATATCCATACTCCCGTAACCATTGATCAACTCAACAAATCATCTGATAAAAAAGAATTCCAGGAACGGCTTGATTTTGAAACATATAATATAGGGCATTTAATGACGGCTGCATGTGTTCACCACCGTGCCACAGGTAAAAATTCCTTACTTGATGTAGCAAAAAAAGCTACGGATTATTTGTATGACTTTTATAAAAGGTCATCTCCCGAATTAGCCAGGAATGCAATTTGCCCGTCACATTATATGGGCGTGGTTGAAATGTACCGCACTACAAAGGATCCAAAATACCTTGAACTTGCAGAAAGTCTTATCAACATTAGAAGTCTTGTTAAAAACGGAACTGATCATAACCAGGACCGCATTCCCTTCAGGTTGCAAACAAAAGCTACCGGTCATGCTGTGAGGGCAAATTATCTTTATGCAGGTGTTGCCGATGTATATGCCGAAACAGGTGATGATTCTTTACTTACAGCTCTTAATTTAATCTGGCAAGACCTGGTGCAACGTAAATTATATGTCACCGGAGGCTGCGGTGCCCTTTATGATGGAGTTTCCCCGGAGGGCACATCCTATAAACCGTCAGAAATTCAGCAAGTACATCAGGCTTACGGACGTGATTACCAGTTACCCAATATCACTGCCCATAATGAGTCCTGCGCCAATATAGGAAATATACTCTGGA
>CBFCXR010000163.1:0-6038 GCA_965602045.1 uncultured Bacteroidales bacterium
TTCTCCGTTTTTAATGACGTCTAAAATGTTTGGCCGTCCTTCATGAAGCTTTAATTTTCCGTTGAAATAAATAAAAACCAGTAAGAAATTACTGGTTTAGAATTATTTTTTTTCTCTTTATTAGTAGAAGCTATTAATAATATTCTCCAATACTGAATTAGTATTTACCTACCTTTTCTTATAAACATTACTGATATATTTTTAAATAAAAGTTGTTCTATTGGTTGATTTAGATATATTTTCACGAGAAGTTAGTAAACAAGAGAAAGAAAAAGGTGCGTTGTGCATTGCATTAACAGAAGATACAGTTTTAATTATGGTTAATGCAGACAATACATTTACTAAAGATTTAAAAATTTCATGTATTACCGGAAAAATCAGCACGCTAATCACGTATCACTTGTTCTCATTAGATAAAGAATACTTATCAGCTGCAAATAAAGTAGATAAATATCTTGGTTCAGAAATAGACTTAATGTTTAAATACAAAGCCGGTAATGAAATCCTGTTGCAGGATGGTTATTCTTTTTGCTGCCAAATGAAACTCTTGAAATTATTAATGGTATTGATGAGGGTAAGAGCGAATTTGCGCAATTCGGGTGGTTACAGGTACTATTTATGCCAACGTTTTATTCAAAAACCGAATAGACTATTTATTTTGAATATTTACTAAATTATAAGTGGTTACTTAATTAACTAAATTAAGATATGAATATAGTCAGAGACCTTTTCTTAAATAAATTTTTGGCTAATATTTCATTTATTGTTTTTTTGCCTTTGCTAGGAGGTATTTTACTGATAATCCTTCCGGAAAGGATTAAAATTTTTAAACAGTTTTTTGCCCTTATAATATCAATAATTACATTTATTAGTGCCCTGCAAATTTATTTTGTAAAATCAGCAGTCGGATATGTGAATTTGTTTAATCTATTCCCTTTAAGAACTTTATCTTTATCAGAAGACTTTGAAGCAGTTACAGGATTAGCAGTCCTTAATATTGATAGTTTAGCCAAACTGATTGTTTTATTCGTATGCTTATTTTCTGTAATTATCATAATATATTCATTTGCATACATAAATAAAGCTAAAAACATACGTAATTATTATGCATATCTACTATTGACACTTGGAGCTTCGGTATGCGCTGTCTTGGCCGATAATCTAATCCTGTTTATAACATTCTGGGGATTTTTATGCCTTACACTTTATAAATTAATAAAGGGCTATGATGAAGAAAGTTCAGCAGCTGCTACAAAGTCGCTAATATTAATTGGAGCATCAGATGGTTTTATAATATTTGGGGTGGCAGTTCTTTGGAAAATAGGTCAAACAATGGAAATGTCCCATTTAAAAGTTGCGACAAATAATTACTTAAATGTGCTTGCATTCATTTCATTCTTGATAGGCAGCTTTACTAAAGCTGGTGCATTTCCATTTCATACATGGATACCTGATTATACAAAAAAGGCTCCTGCATCATCATCAGCATATCTGCCCGCGTCACTTGACAAATTATTGGGAATATATTTCATGGTACGTATTTGCAGAGATATGTTCATTATAAATCAATGGTTAATCTTAATTCTCCTTATAATAGGTGTATTGACAATAATCATTGGTGTAATGATGGCTTTAATCCAACATAACTACAAAAAGCTGTTGGGTTACCATGCAGTATCGCAGGTAGGATATATGGTTATCGGACTGGGACTCGGGACCCCATTAGGAATTGTCGGGGGCTTATTCCATATGATTAACAATGCTTTATATAAATGCGGTTTATTCCTGGTTGCAGGGAGTATTGAAAAAAGAACAGGGAAAGAAGATTTGGATCATCTTGGAGGATTATCAAGAGCAATGCCTTTAACCTTTATAACAGCATTAATTTTTGCATTATCAATCTCAGGAATTCCCCCATTTAACGGATTTGCTTCCAAGTGGACCATCTACCAGGGCATAATTGATTTTGGCAAGGAACCTGGAATTGCAAACCGTCTTTGGATTATCTGGCTGTCACTGGCTGTAATTGGTTCTGCATTGACACTGGCCAGCTTTGTAAAATTTATCTCAGGTGCTTTTCTGGGAAGGGCCAGAAAGGAATTTAATGATGTTAAAGAAGTTGGTATAGTAATGTGGCTCCCCCAGGTTTTTCTGGCTTTGCTTTGTATCGGGTTTGGAGTACTTGCTACCAATTTGGTTATACCAAAAATATTTATGCCATTAGCTGGGGATTTTCAGTATGCTGGTTCATGGAATTCAGCAACAATTTCATTTCTTGTACTGATCTCAATAATTTTAGGTTCTCTTATATATTTAGCCGGGAATATTAAAAATATCAGGACTGCTGACAGTTTTATTGGAGGTGAAAAAATTCAGCAGGAAGCAGGTTATTCCTCGACTGAATTTTATAAAACTATCTCTAATTTTAATATATTTTCATTTTTTTATAAAAATGCAGATAAAAAGCGGTTTGATATATATAATGTATCAAAAAATATAACACTCTGGGTATATAGCAAGTTTAGTAATGTTCATAGTGGAGTATTATCAAGTTATGCAATTTGGTTCTTAATCGGACTGGTTATTATGTTAATTATATTATTATCTATCTAATAAAGTTTTAAATATTGAACAAATGGAAATAATATTCTCAATAATACTGGTATTAATGATATTAGGAGCAATTTATGCCCTGTTTGCCCGGGATTTATTGTCAGCACTTATATCATGCGGGATCATTGGTTATGGACTTGTATTATGCTTTCTTCTTCTTCAGGCTCCTGATTTAGCTATAGTCCAGATTGTAGTTGAAACAATTACTCTTATAATAATGGTTGCTGTCGTACTGGATAGCTCCAGGGAAGAACTTAAAAAAAAATCAGTTTTCGGGAAAAAAGGTTTCTATGCCCGTTATAAGTATCATATTAATACAGCTCTGGTAATAATTTGCGCACTGCTGTTATTATATTTCTTCAAAGATGTTACCAATACTTTGGAACCATTTGGTAAACATATAACAAGAATGTCAACTGCTTATATGGAGAATGCATATGAAAAAACAGGTAGTGCAAATTTGGTTACAGGTATAATCTTTGATTTCAGAGGATATGATACTTTAGGTGAGGCAACAATACTATTCACAGCTGTTGTTGGAATATTAACTATTTTAAGAGTAAAAGGAAGAAAATAATGTATAAGCCGGCAAACAATGATCAAAAAGTATTTTGAAAAGGTGAGACTGAAAATTGATATTTGATACTTCAAATATTTAACATAAAAAATAAATAAAAGATTACATGGCATGACTATAATAGTAAAAAAGGTAGCACAAATAATCTCAGGTATTATTTTTCTATATGGTATTTATATTATAATGCACGGACATATAACTCCCGGGGGAGGATTCACAGGAGGTGTAATTATTGCAGGAGCTTTTATATTTCTTATTGTCGTGTACGGGGATACTATTCAAAAACTTAAAAATAAACGTGAATTTGCGATAGTACTGGGAGGTGTTGCAATACTTGCATTTATTTTTTTTACTGCAAGTGGACTATTTCTGGAAACACCTGTTTTTTTTAAAAACTATTCATTTTTTGGTACATTGGGAAATAATAATAGTGCAGGACTGATTCCGGTTTATGATATTATTATTGGTGTTGAAGTGGCAACAGCATTATATTCTATCTTTCTGTCATTGGTAATTTTTAAAAAAAATAAATTATAATGACTGTTTATTCATTGTGTTTCGTTTTATTTCTGGTAGGCCTTTTTGGAGTAATAACCAAAAGGAATATAATAAAAATTGTGATAGGCCTTTCAATAATGGAATTCAGTATATTCTTGTTTTTAGTATTAATAGGATATAATGATGGTGGTCAGCCACCCATTATTATGGCTGATATACCCCATACTCAATTTGTAGATCCTCTGCCACAGGCGATGGTGCTAACAGCAATTGTTATCGGACTGGCTACTAATACGATGTTATTGGCAATTGCAATTAGATTATACAGGAAATATAACACTTTTGATATTAGAAAAATAACTAGTTTAAGAGGATAAAATATGAATTCATTAATTCCTTTATTTGTAATTTTACCGCTGGCAACAGCATTCTTAAATCTTGTCTTCGGAAGATTAATAAAATGGTTCCCAAAGGCTTTAACTCCAATAGTACTATTGTTCCTGACAGGATTAAGTCTTTATTTTATTTTATCATGGGATTCCGTTATATATAGTCATAAAATCGGCGGATGGGGCCCCGATAAAAATATACCCATAGCAATTTATTTTGTGTTAGATGGACTTAGTATTTTATTATTAAGCATAATTAATCTGTTAGGATTCTTGTCTATATTTTATACAATATCATATATTAAAAAATTCACCGGAGTAAGAAATTTCTATACACTATTTTGTATAATGGTTACAGGGATGAATGGAGTGGTATTAGCAGGAGATATTTTCAATCTGTTTGTCTTCATGGAGATTGCGGCAATATCTTCATATGCTCTTGTTGCATTTGGAGTAGAAAAGGATGAATTGGAAGCATCTTATAAATATATGGTTTTAGGTGGGCTGGCATCTCTGTTTATTCTTTTCAACATTGCATTGTTGTACTGGTATACAAAATCATTGAATATTGCTGACATCTCACGAATACTTGAAGCAGGCACAAACAAGAGATTGGTGATTTTCATACAAGTATTGTTTATTGCGGGTTTTGGATTAAAGGCCGCTATGATACCGTTTCATGCATGGCTCCCTGACGCTCACTCATCAGCTCCATCACCTGTTTCTGCAATGTTATCAGGTGTATTAATAAAAGCTATAGGAGTCTATGTATTGATACGGCTCTTTTTTAATATGTTTACAATATCTTATGAAATTGCATTGACAATTACTGTTATTGGAACCTTATCAATGGTAATAGGAGTACTTCTTGCAATAGGGCAATGGGATATGAAGAGGCTTCTTGCATATCACAGTATAAGCCAGATGGGTTATGTTATAATAGGGGTAGGCATCGGAATGCTTATTCTCGCCAAAGATGGTAACAGGTCATGGGCAGCTTTGTCGATTACAGGCGGATTGTTTCATCTTGCTAATCATGCTGTGTTTAAGGGATTATTGTTCTTAAATGCCGGGGCTGTTGAATACGCAACAGGAACAAGAAATTTAAAAGAACTCGGGGGCCTATCAGCAAGTATGCCGGTAACTTCATCAACATCCCTTGGCGCTTCGATGGCAATATCAGGTATACCACCATTTAATGGTTTTTTCAGTAAGTTAATAATCATTATTGCTGCTGCGAAAGCTCAATATTACCTGTTAACTTTTCTTGCTATCTCAGTAAGCATTATAACCTTAGCATCCTTCCTAAAACTTCAAAAAAAGACTTTCTATGGAAAATCAAAAAACAGGAAACTTAAAAATATAAAAGAAGTTCCTTTTACAATGTGCTTTTCCATGATTGTACTCGCACTACTATGTATAGCACTTAGTCTGCTGGTAATGCCGGGAATAAGGGAGACTATCATGGTAAATGTGGTATACACTTTAATTAATAAATCTAGTTATTTGTTAATATTTTAAGGTATTTAGTATGAAATAAGGTTATTATGGCCGGAAGAGAACCTCCATCCTTGGTACCTTTAAGCTGGATACAATCTTTCTATGACGCACCGGGTGGTTTTGAGGAGGAATGGCATGAGATAATACATAAACTCGGAACAGAAGTATATATTGAATATACTGAAAATTTTAGGTTTGCATTAAGATTCGGAAGACATTCCGAACACGCAACCAAGAGCAATAGAAAATATAATACGTTCGGAGCCGGATTATATATATACGGAATTAACCTGGAAGCAAGATTAGTTGCAGGTGATAGATTTCTAAATAGCATCTTCGGATTAACAGCAGGCCTGCAAATGGATTTGTAAAATTTAATATAATGTAATTTGGTTTTTATAAAAAAAACTCCCTCTAAAGTTATTAATTAATATCTCTATGATATTCCTGGAGAGACTTAA
>CBFCXR010000164.1:0-6025 GCA_965602045.1 uncultured Bacteroidales bacterium
ATGATGAAGAGAGTTCGGCTACAGCTAAGAAAACATTAGTAATAATAGGGGCATCTGACGGTATAATGTTGCTGGGTATAGGGATTATATGGAAAATTACCGGTACGATCAATATGTCAGAATTAAGTATAGGTACAACAGATGCAATAAGAAATATAGCATTTATTACTTTACTTATTGCAAGTTTTACAAAAGCAGGAGCTATACCTTTTCACACATGGATTCCGGACTATGTGAAAAAAGCACCTGCGTCATCATCAGCTTATCTGCCGGCATCCCTTGACAAACTGCTTGGTATTTATTTCCTTGCAAGAATTTGTAATGATGTATTCATTTTGAATCAATGGTTAAGATTAGTAATTATTATTATAGGAGTTTCAACAATAATCATTGCTGTAATGATGGCATTAATCCAGCATAATTATAAGAAATTGCTTGGTTATCATGCAGTATCACAGGTAGGCTATATGGTTACGGGTCTCGGACTGGGTACTCCCTTAGGTATTATAGGAGGTTTATTTCATATGATGAACCATGCTATATATAAGAGCGGTCTGTTTCTGGTTGCAGGAAGTATTGAAAAGAGGACTGGAAAGGAAGATCTGGATGATATCAGCGGATTATCAAAAGCTATGCCTATAACGTTTTTAACTGCACTTGTTTTTGCCCTGTCAATTTCCGGTATCCCGCCTTTTAACGGATTTGCCTCCAAGTGGACTATATACCAGGGAATAATAGATTTTGGAAAGGATCCCGGAGTTGCAAATCAATTGTGGATTATCTGGCTATCGCTGGCGATAATTGGCTCCGCATTAACGCTGGCAAGTTTTATTAAATTTATATCAGGCGCATTTCTGGGAAGAAGAAGGGAAGAACTGAAGAATGTCAAGGAAGTAAATATACTAATGTGGTTTCCACAAGTTATTCTTGCAATAATTTGTATAGGTTTTGGTGTGTTTGCAACTAATTATGTGATACCAAAGACTTTTATTCCAATAGCAGGTGATTTTCAGTATATAGGATCATGGAACTCCACTACAATCTCATTACTTGTCCTGGTATCAATAATACTGGGTATAATTATTTATTTGGCTGGTAATATTAAAAATTTCCGGACTGATGACAGCTTTATTGGAGGTGAGACGAACCGGGAAGAGACAGGTTTTGCACCAACGGAGTTCTATAAGACTATTGAAAATTATAATTTTTTCTCATTCATGTACAGAAAAGCTGAAGAAAAGTGGTTTGATATTTATGATGTATCTAAAAAAGCTGTACTCTGGTTTAATAAAAAATTTAGTCTGGCCCATAACGGTGTTTTGTCAAACTATGCTATTTGGATACTGGCCGGACTTATAATTATGTTAATATTTTTAATCTAACAGATAATAGTATATTAGTAAATTATAAATATATGGAAATAACACTCTCAATAATAATCGTTTTTATGATATTGGGAGCAATTTATGCCCTTTATGCAAGAGATTTATTATCAGCACTTATAGCATGTGGAATTGTTGGTTATGGACTGGTTATATGCTTCCTTCTTCTTAAGGCTCCTGATTTAGCTATTGTTCAGATTGTTGTCGAGACAATTACCCTTGTGATAATGGTCGCTGTTGTGTTGGCCAGCACAAGGGAAGAACTAAAGGAAAAAGCAGTAGTTAATGTTGACGGCGTATCATATGTTCATCAACGGTATATTGTAAATGTTATCCTGGTGGTGGTATTTGCATTATTCTTATTATATTTTTTCAAAGAATCTATATATACCTTAAATTCTTTTGGAGAACATGTAACAAGAATGTCAACTGCATATATTGAAAATGCAGCGGAGCAAACCGGAAGTGCAAACCTGGTAACCGGAGTGCTGTTTGACTTCAGGGGATACGATACATTAGGTGAAGCAACAATATTATTTACAGCGGTAATTGGAATATTAACCATATTAAGAGTAAAAGGTAAGAAATAAGAATAAATTATCATTATGAATGGAATGACTCCAATAGTAAAAAAAGTAACACAACTTATTGTTGGGTTAATTTTCTTATATGGGATTTATATTATAACACACGGGCACCTTACTCCGGGCGGTGGTTTTGCAGGTGGTGCAATTATTGCCGGAGCATTTATTTTATTGGTGCTGGCCTATGGAAGTGATGTCCTGAAACTTAAGAAAAGAGAAGAAGGTTCGTCGGTTATTGAAAGTACGGGAATATTACTTTTTTTGATTTTAGCACTAGCTGCAATATTTATTGGCACTAAAGTATTTTTTGCTAATTATTTACCTAAAGGAAAAATAGGTGAATTAATAAGTGCAGGTGTAATTCCTTTGTTTAACATTGCTGTAGGAATTGAAGTTGCAGCAGCATTATTTACTATTTTTCTCGCTTTAGTAATTTATAAAGAAGAAATATTAAAATGATAGTTTACTTATTATGTTTTATTTTATTTCTGGTTGGCCTGTTTGGGATATTAACCAAAAGGAATATAATTAAAATTGTAATCGGGCTTTCAATAATGGAATTCAGCATATTCCTGTTTTTGGTATTAATAGGATATATTGATGGAGGTCTTGCACCTATCATCGTCCAGAATATGCCTTCAGCAAAATTTGTTGATCCATTACCCCAGGCAATGGTTTTAACGGCAATTGTCATTGGTCTGGCCACAAATTCAATGTTACTGGCGATTGCAATAAGATTATATAAAAAATATAACACTTTTGATATTAGAAAAATAAATAGCTTAAAAGGATAATTATGGAGTCATTACTTCCATTATATGTAATATTACCTTTAGGTGCAGCGTTCCTGATTCCTATAATAGGCAGAATTGTTAAAGGATTTCAAAAAACCATTATTTCATTGGTTTTCCTTTTTCTCATAATATTAACTGTAAAGTTTTTACTTAGTGGAATTAATGAGCCATTGACATACAAGATTGGGGGATGGGAAGCAATCGGGAAAATACCAATAGGAATATATTTTGTGTTAGACGGACTCAGTATTTTTATGTTATTAATAATAAATCTTATTGGATTCCTTTCCGGATTTTATGCGATATCATATATTAAGAAATATACTGCAGAGAATAACTTTTACGCCTTGTTTTCTCTTATGGTTGCCGGAATGAATGGAGTAGTGCTTACCGGTGATTTATTTAACCTCTTTGTCTTTTTGGAAATTGCAGTTATTGCTTCTTATGCTTTAGTTGCATTCGGTGTAGAAAAGGAAGAACTGGAAGCATCATTTAAATATCAGGTTCTTGGCGGCATGGCTTCCTTATTTATACTTTTTAGCATAGGCCTGTTATATTGGAACACAAAAACTTTGAATATTGCTGATATTGCTACGATTGTTAAAACAGGTACATATAATAAAATTCTTATTTTTTCCCAGCTTGTGTTAATTGCAGGTTTTGGACTGAAAGCAGCAATAATACCATTCCATGCATGGTTACCCGATGCTCATTCTTCCGCACCTTCCCCGATATCTTCGATGTTATCAGGAGTCCTAATTAAGGCTATTGGTATATACGCCCTTATCAGATTATTCTTTAATATGTTTTCCATTTCATATGAAGTAGCATTAGCATTAACTACCCTGGGTGTTTTATCAATGATAATCGGATCACTGTTAGCAATCGGCCAGTGGGATATTAAGCGCATGCTGGCATATTCAAGTATCAGCCAGGTTGGATACATAATAATGGGATTAGGAATCGGACTTCTTATTTTAACAACAAATGGAAGTAAAACTATTGCAGCATTAGCGATTTTTGGTGGATTATTTCATTTGATTAATCATGCTGTTTTTAAAGGATTACTATTCTTGAGTGCGGGAGCTGTTGAACATCGAACAGGGACAAGGGATTTGAATAAGCTGGGAGGATTATCAGGTAAGATGCCGGTTACTTCGTCCACTTCGCTAATAGCCTCATTGTCAATCTCAGGTATACCACCATTTAATGGATTTTTTAGTAAGCTGGTTATAATAATTGCTGCAATACAAGCACATTATTACTGGCTCGCATTCATTGCTATTGTTGTAAGCATAATAACACTGGCATATTTTTTAAAACTTCAGAAAAATACATTTTATGGTAAATCAGACAATAATAAATTAAAGAATATAAAAGAGGTTCCCTTTACCATGTGCTTTTCTATGATTATACTGGCAATATTATGTATTGCACTAAGTTTATTAATAATTCCCGGAATCAGGGAAATCGTGATGGATCCTGTTATAAATGTTTTGATTGATAAAGCTAATTATTTGTTAATATTATGAGAATTATAATATGAAGTATGTCCTTGCTTTTATAATGTTACTGGGTTTTTGGTTACTGTTTACTTACAGTATTGAAACCACAAACCTGATCGTTGGAGCTGTTGCTGCATTAATAACAGTATTATTTTTTGCAAAACATTTTATCAAACCTGTTTGGAAAATGCTCCAGCCTCAAAGATACTTCTGGTTTATCATTTATATGATAATATTTATATGGGAATGCATTAAAGCTAATTTTGATGTGGCATACAGAGTATTACATCCCGCGATGCCAATAAAACCAGGGATAGTAAAAGTAAAACTTAGCCTGAAAACAAATATTGCCAAAACAATTCTGGCAAATTCAATTACTATGACACCCGGCACGATATCTGTTGATTTGATAGATGATATTTTGTATGTGCATTGGATATATGTTAGCAGTGATGATCCAAAAGAATATAGTAAGTTGGTTGCAGGAAGATTTGAGAAATTAATAAAACGAATATTTGAATAATAAACAATAGACAATAAACAATGAATCAATTGCTTTATTTCTTTTTGTATGCTCAGATAGCCTTATGTTTTTTCTGTCTCTACAGAATAATCAGAGGGCCTACAATTGCTGACAGAATGGTAGGAATAGATATTTTCGGTATCCTGGTTGTTGGTATCTGTGCAATAATTTCTGTTATAACAAATCGCACATTTATTTTAGATATAGGAATTGCATGGATTATTTTAAGTTTTATTGGCACATTAACCTTAGCAAAATATTTAGGAGGTAAAAAGCTAAATGAGTAAAATAATTTTTATAATACTGTTGTCAATAGGAATCTTATTTAATTTATTTGGTTGTATAGGATTATTAAGATTACCTGATGTATATAACAGGTTACAATCAGCAACAAAATGTGTAACACTTGGCTGCTGTAGTATATTACTAAGTCTTATAGTATATTATGGATTTAATGAAATTGGAGTTAAAGCATTAATTGCTATTCCATTATTATTTTTCACATCTACTGTTGCGGCACATGCTTTGATTCGAGGTTCATACTTTTTTGGTATTAAGTTGGGAGACAAGAGTGTTAAGGATGATTATAAAGAAGTGGCAGAAGCAGCCAAAAATAAAGATTCGAAAAAATGAAGTATCCAAAATTAAGAGAAGTTGGGGAAGCGGTAATTTCATTACTTACACCAGCTTATACAACAAAATTTCCTAAGAAACCGCATACTCCTTTTGAAAATTACAGGGGAAAACCGGTGGTTGACGATGAAAACTGTGTTGGCTGCGAAACTTGTGCTAATGTTTGCCCACCGCATGCTATAACTTTTAAGGATGATAAAAAGAAGAAGTTGAGAGTTATTGAAAGAAATTACGGTTTGTGTATTTTTTGCGGACAATGTCAGGACCATTGCATTACTGGTAAAGGTGTTAAATTATCTGACGAAATATTTGATATGGCAGTTTTTGACAGAACTAAGGTAGTAGAGAAACAGGAAAAGGAACTCCTTATCTGTGAAAGTTGTGGTGCTATAATAACTACAAAAGAACATATACAATATTTACATAAAAAGCTGGGGCCTACGGCATATGCTTCGATTTTGAATTTAAATATGCTAAATGAAAAGCTAAAACTTGCTGATCCAAAAGATACTGCTGTTGACGTTAAAGATGATCTGAAAAGAAAAGACATGTTTAATATTATATGTCCTAATTGCCTGAGAAAAGTCCTTGTTAAGAGTTTATA
>CBFCXR010000165.1:0-5978 GCA_965602045.1 uncultured Bacteroidales bacterium
GGGTCTATTTCATTCAGAAGAGCAAAAACCCGTCTTTTCTCTTCCGGTAATGATTCCTTAAAAACATTTACAATTTCATCTGATTTCGCATCGTATATAACCTGTAAAAAATGCATGAAGGGATCGGGCTTATTGCGGTATACCTGTTGCAGCAATGTCAGGTTTTCTGCTATTTCAGCTCTGGCTTCATTTAGTTTTTCATACATCCGGTCAAGGCCCAAACGGTGATATTTATATATAAATTCCCTGGCAGGACTAAAATCTTCGAGCAATATGTTATTTATCAGCCAGTATCTGTTTTTACGGCTCTGACTATCTATAGACTTCCATCCTTTTTCCTTCGCATTCCGGGCATTATTTACGACTTTTTCAGCTTTTTCGAAAAATTCTGTTCCCCCTTCATATGAAAATGAATCATAGTCCAATCCCAGAATAATATAAACATAATATGCCAGAATTGATGTAATATTTGAAATATGTGATGTTTCGCTGAATTCCATAGGTTGATATTCAACATATTCAAAATCCAGGTCATTATCAACATAATTGAACAGAACCGTATTTAATGAGCTGTTATATACCGGTCTGCGTACCTGAATCTGCAATGTACCGCTAAATTCGGAATCACTAATCTGATCCGTTATGTTGAATAGCATATTACATTCTATCCTTTCGTCAACATCAAATGAATGATTTGTCCATGATGTATTGTTTATAAACTCATATATAGCACCCTCAAGAGTTTGAAAAACCTGCTTATTTGTTCCCTGAATTTGTTGAGTCAAAATTTGAACATTACAGTTAAGTTCCTGGGCGTAAATGTTCAGATTAAGGAATATGACTAAAATTAACAGGAATAACTTTACCATACTAATTTTATATTATTTCAGCAATTTTATTAATAATATCGTTTGCCACTTCTTTCTTTGGCTTTAACTCAAAATTAGTTAAATTATTGTCTTTATCAATGATGGAGATTTTATTGGTATCATATTTAAATCCGGCTCCTTTATTTCTAAGAGAATTTAAAACAATAAAGTCAAAATTCTTTTCTTTTAATTTGTTTCTGGCATTTTTCACTTCATTTTCACTTTCCAGGGCAAATCCTACTAAAAACTGGGTCATATTTTTTGCTTTTCCCAGTTCCCGGGCAATATCCACTGTCTGTTCAAATTCCATCAATAGATTTTGATCCCTGCTTTTAATTTTTTTGCCCGATACCTTTTTAGGTTTATAGTCAACCACAGCAGCTGTTAATATTGCTCCATTCACGTTCTTAAACTTCTTTTTACACTGAAGATACATTTCATCCGTACTATTTACATTAATAATTTTAATGTTTGGATGGATTAGATTAAGGGCTGTAGGGCCGCTGATTAAGGTTACTTTCGCACCAAGATGAGCAAGTTCTTCGGCTATATGATAGCCCATTTTTCCTGATGAATGATTGCTTATAAATCTAACGGGATCCAGTGCTTCCTGTGTAGGCCCTGCAGTGATTAATATTTTTTTGTTTATCAGTTTATCCTGAAGTTTTTTTTTTGATAAATTGCTGCTGAAGTAATTTTTAAGTTCATTCACAATTTTCTCAGGTTCTTCCATCCTGCCTTTGCCTTCAAGCCCACTTGCCAGTTCCCCTGTTGCAGCTTCAAAGACTACATTACCAAAAGTTTTCAATGTCTCTATGTTTTTCTTTGTTGCAGGATGGTTATACATGTTAATATCCATCGCCGGTACAATAAATACCGGACATTCTGCAGAAAGGTATGATGTAAGAAGAAGATTATCAGCAATGCCGTTAGCCATTTTTGAAATAGTATTTGCTGTTGCCGGAGCAATTAGCATGGCATCTGCCCATAAGCCCAGATTAACATGGTTATTCCATTCACCATTTTCAGGATTAAAGAAATCAACTAAAACAGGATTTTTTGAGAGTGTAGCTAAAGTTAATGGTGAAATAAATTCCTTAGCTAATTTTGTCATTATAACTTTTATTTCAGCCTTTTCCTTTATTAGTAACCGTATTACTAAAGCGGATTTGTAAGCAGCAATACTACCGGTTACTCCAAGAATTATTTTTTTACCCTTAAGCATTAAGGTTCTTCTTTTTTCGCCAATCTGACGTAAATCTCATTATTTTCATATTCATCGAGGGCAATAAGTGTTTGCTTGGGCATTCGTTCATAAAACCTGGAAATCTCAATTTGTTCCCGATTTTCAAACACTTCTTCCAGGTTATCAGTATAATATGCAAATTCCTCGAGTTTACGGTTTAATTCTTCTTTTATAACCATGCCTATCTGGTTTGCTCTTTTAGCACATATCATAACTGTTTCATAAATATTTCCGGTATCCTTTTCCAGCATGTCCAGATTTCTGGTTTTTGTTGTTGTGGGTGCTTTTGACTTTTTATAATCCATCTACTAATTGAATTTTAGCTATGTCCGTATTTAAAACTTTTGTTGAATTTTCAAATATTTTTTCCGCTTCCTTTCTATACTTGCTATCAGGAAATTCTGCTATAAACGAGTAATATTCATCAATTGTCGCCTGATATCTTTCTTTTTGCTTTTTTTCAATACTATTATATGCCAATAGAAAGGATGATTTGAGTATAAAAAACATTATTTCTTCTCTGTACTTACTCTCAGGATAATCAATCAAGCTTGAATTTAGTGCAACAATAGATGCTTTATAATCTTCCAGATCAAAATATAATTTAGCACTCATATAAGACTTCTCTACAAGTTTGTCTCTTAATTCATTAATCATAGTAAGGCATTCAGGAGTTCTTTTACTATCTGAATATTTAATTAAAAATAATTGAAATGCCTGTAATGCCTGAATTGTATTTGTTTGATCCAGGCTGGCCGCAGGTGAAATTAAATAATAACAATATGCCCTGTAGTAATTTGCCTCTTCAGAAAATTTACTGTTACCAAATATTTTTATAAAGCTATCAAAATAATGTCCGGCTAAAATATAGTCATCCTGATGAAAATAGCTCATTGCCTGAAAATAATTCAAAGAATCAGCTTTATTAGTTCCCCTGTAAATTGCAACTATCTGATCAAATAAAGTGGAAGCTCTTACATAATCTCCCTTATTGTAATACTCAAATGCCTTTCTATGTTTTAGCTCATAATCACTGCTCTTCAATAATCTTTCATAGCCTGAACAAGAATTAATTAAGAGGGCAAGCGACAAGATAATCAGGTTGTTTTTTCCCATTTTTTGAATATCGCGCAAAATTACGATTTTTATTTGAATAAAAAACAAAAATAATATACTTAATTATGTAACGACAGATGAAAATATTTATTTCATAATTATGAAATTCATATGAATGATTTTTAAAATTTGTCTTGTTTTTAAAAAAAATTACTTTTGTGGTGAAAATTTCTTATTAATAAAATTTATAACCGTGGATATATTTGAAAAGATTTACAAGGATAAAGGCCCTCTTGGCCAGTATCAACAAGTTGGACATGGATATTTCATTTATCCTAAACTGGAAGGTGATTTGGGACCGCGAATGAAATTCAGGGGTAAGGAAGTTTTAGTATGGAGTATAAATAATTATATAGGATTGGCAAATCATCCTGAAGTAAGGAAGGCTGATGCTGATGCTGCAAAAGAGTATGGTATGGCTTATCCAATGGGCTCCAGGCTTTTAACAGGTCATACAAGCAAGCACGAAGAACTTGAAAACGAGCTTGCTGAATTTGTAGGTAAGGAAGACGCATTTTTACTTAATTATGGTTATCAGGGCGTTTTTTCTATTATTGATTCTCTGTTAGCAAGACAAGATATAGTGGTATATGATTCAGAAGCCCACGCATGTATTTTTGATGGAGTGAGGTTGCATTTGGGAAAAAGATTCATGTTTCCTCATAATAATATTGAAAATTGCGAAAAACAGTTGGAAAGAGCCACAAAAATAGCCAACAAAACAGGTGGTGGAATTTTAGTAGTAACTGAGGGCGTATATGGTATGGCCGGTGATTTGGCAAAGCTTGATAAAATTGTTGCACTAAAGAAAAAGTTTAAATTCCGCATTTTTGTTGATGATGCCCATGGTTTTGGAACAATGGGCAAAACAGGAGCCGGGACCGGCGAACATTTCGGAGTGCAGGATAACATTGATTTGTATTTTTCAACCTTTGCAAAATCTATGGCAGGAATAGGGGCATTCGTAGCAGGTGAGGAAAATGTGATTAATTTTCTGAGGTATGATATGCGTTCACAAGTATTTGCCAAGGCATTACCTATGCCCATGGTAATTGGTGCTTTAAAACGTTTGGAACTATTAAAAACAGAACTTCAATTAAAAGAAAATCTCTGGAAAATTGTTACAGCATTGCAGAACGGATTAAAAGAAAAGGGTTTTAACCTGGGTAATACAGAATCACCCGTAACTCCTGTATTTTTATCCGGTACAGTTAATGAAGCCAGTAATATGGTAGTTGATCTCAGGGAGAATTATAAAATTTTCTGTTCTATAGTAGTTTATCCGGTGGTTCCCAAAGATGTTATAATGATGAGAATCATCCCTACTGCAGCTCATACTCTTAAAGATGTAGAATATACTATTAACGCATTTGGGGAAATATATAAAAATCTGGTTGCCGGTAAGTATAAATCGGATAGATTGGCATCCTTACTTGAATAAACAAAATATCAGTGTTCAGAGTCCTTTCTCTGATAAATACCTTTCAGCATCAATAGCTGCCTGGCAACCTGAACCGGCAGCTGTCACAGCCTGCCTGTAAGTAGGATCCTGTATATCCCCGCATGCAAAAACACCAGGCACATTTGTTTTTGATGTTCCGGGTATTGTATTAATATAACCCGTATCATCCGTGTCAATATAATCTTTAAAGATCTGAGAATTTGGAGTATGTCCGATTGCCAGAAAAAAACCTTCAATCTTAATAACTTCTTCTGATTCATCGGGCTTGCCAAGTCTCTTTATTAAAACTACTTCCTGTAATATATCCTTGCCACGTAATTCCTTTGTATTCCTTTCAAATAAAACTTCAATATTTGCCGTATTAAAAACTCTGTTCTGCATAATTTTAGAAGCCCGCAGATAATCCTTCCTGATAATAATATATACTTTTTTACACAAACCTGCAAGATATAATGCTTCTTCACATGCTGAATCACCACCTCCGACAACTGCAACATCTTTTCCTTTATAAAAGAATCCATCACAAGTAGCACAAGCGGATACTCCTGAACCCATGAAATCCTGTTCTGATTTTAATCCCAGGTATTTGGCAGTCGCCCCGGTAGCAATGATCAGTGTGTCAGTCATTATAGCTTGCCTGCTATCAATTGTAATTTTATAGGGGGCAGATGACAGATCAACATCCGTAGCAGTTCCCCAACGGCAGTCAGTTCCAAATCTTACTGCTTGTTTTTTTAAATCTTCCATCATTTGTGGCCCGGATACACCATCAGGATAACCAGGGAAATTTTCAACATCAGTAGTTGCGGTTAATTGGCCTCCTGGTTGTAAACCTTCATAGAGAACCGGTTTTAGATTTGCTCTTGCTGCATAAATCGCAGCAGTATAACCTGCCGGCCCTGAGCCGATAATTAAACATCTTACCTTTTCCACTTCCTTGTCTGATTTGATTTCTTCTTTCTTATCTTTGAGGTTATCTATAGGCTTAAATAAGCTCATATTGTTTTTTTTAAAATTTATATAATAGTTTTTTTCAGATCAAAATCTGTCTTATGAATTTCATCCTGATATTAAAGAAAACATTTGTATGTTAAATATATACTAATTATAGTAAACAAAAAAGATTTATATTTGATTAAAACAAACCATCTGAACCAAAATGAAATTTATAGATTTAGTTGAGAAGAACAGGAGTTACCGCAGGTTTAAGCAAGATTATCCAATAGATATTAATACATTAAAAGAATTGGTGAATCTGGCAAGATTATCAGCATCCAGTGGTAAT
>CBFCXR010000166.1:0-5970 GCA_965602045.1 uncultured Bacteroidales bacterium
TAGGTTTACACTTTTTATATGATAAAACAGTCTCACAAAACGCACATTTATATGTTTTTAACAAATTATTATATGACCCAAATACTGAAAAAGTAAGAGGAGAAGCACCAGAAATGTTTAGGACTCATTTTATACAAAGCTGGTTTTGTTATATATATTAGAACTAAAATTAGTTGATTCGCAATTACTAAAAAATGGTTCTTTTAATATAAGTAAAATACAAGATATATATCATAGGAATCTAAACTCGTAAAATAAAAAATATCTAAAGTGAAAAGAAAGGATTGTTTATTTTTTGTGAAGCTACAAAAAGGTTTTACTATTCCGGGATTAATGTTGTTTTTAATGTTTATACAAATAACTGTTGTAGCCCAGGAAATTGATTATAAAATGGTATCCATTTACAATAACCGTTTTAAAAAAGCAATAGGACTAGATGAAAATTTAATAAACGGGTATAAATATCTAAACCGGTATAATAAAATAAAAGGTCATGTATTTTTAGGGAACAATGAATTTATGTCCGGATCTCTTGTGTTAAACAATAAAACATATACCAATGTATCTTTAAGATACGATATTCTTAACCAGAATGTAATACTAAGTTATATAAATTCGCTTCAGGGTATAAATCACATTGTTTTGCATAAAAATTTTATTACTGAGTTTGAATTGGATGACAAACATTTTAAAAAACTTTATTTTCCGAAAACCGGTACACAGTATTTTCAGGTTATAAGCAATAATAACATTAAGTGTCTTTATTTTTGGAAGAAAACATTAAACATCACTCAATCATTAAAAAATTATTATGAATATTCTGATCAGAGTAAAAAATCATATCTTGTAATTAACAATGATTTGAAACAATATTCGGGTAATCACTCATTTATAAAATTATTTCCTGAAGATATGTATGAACCAATAAAAAAGTATATGAGTATGCATAAGATAATAATTAAAGATGCATCTGAACAATCAATTATAGAATTAATTGCGTTTTGTGAAAGCCTTATTGAATAAATTCAATTATGAAAATAACACTGGGGATTTCAATAATATTTATAGTGAATTTAACTTCACTTTTTGCACAAAAAGAAGAGATATATTTCAACGGAAATTTCATAAATAGTTCTTTTGCAGAATTTGCCAGCCTTGTTGAAAGTACTACAGGCATTAGATTTTATTATTTGGACGAATGGGTTGAAACCATAAAAATAAATGCAAATGGTGACAGCCTCTTGCTGCAGGAAGTACTTAAAGATAACCTGGATAAAACAGGCTTATATTTTTATATAAGTCCTTCAAAAGCAGTGTTTTTAACTAAAGGTGAAAAGTTGATTACGAAATTACCCGATTATTCTGATGAGGATGCACGTGAAATTGAAGAAGACAAAAAAAATGGGAATGGTCTTACTGACATGGAAAAAATTTACCTTGAAAGCCATAAAAGCGGTTTAATCGAAACAAAATATATTGGTAAGAAAAAGGCTGGTTTTGAGAGTAAAACAGAGGTTATATCTGGTAGAATTACAGATACTGAAACAGGGGAGGGATTAGTTGGGGCTACAATATACTTTAAGGAAATTGCCAAAGCTTGTGTAACTGATTTATACGGGCATTATTCTATTGCACTCAGACAAGGCAAATATAATGTAAGTATTAATTGCATGGGGATAGAAGAAAAAAAATATATTATTGAACTTTATTCAGGCGCCACTTTTGACATTGAAATGAAAAAAGCGTTAATCCCTATTGATGCAGTAGTTATAAAGGCCGACCGTTATCATAATGTTAAGGGAATGCAAATGGGTTTTGAACGAATTTCAGCTAAAGAAATTAAGGAAATTCCAATGGTTATGGGTGAGAAGGATATTATAAAAGTAGCTGCCATGCTGCCCGGTGTCCTCAATGTTGGTGAAGGATCCTCAGGATTTAATGTTAGAGGAAGCGCCACCGACCAAAATATGTTTTACATTAGCAAAGTTCCAGTTTATAACACTGCGCATTTATTTGGTTTTTTTACATCATTAAGCCCTGATATTGTTAAAGATTTTTCATTTTATAAAAGTAGCTTACCTGCAAAATACGGTGGTAGGTTGGCTTCCATTTTCGATATTACTGCAAAACAAGGGAACAAAAAAAAGTTTACTGCCAGAGGGAGCATAAGCCCCATTACAGGACAAGTTGCGGTGGAAGGACCTATACAAAAAGATAAAAGCTCGTTTATAATAAGTGCACGTTCCACTTATTCAGACTGGCTCCTTACCAAGCTCCATGATGCAGATTTAAGAAATAGTAAGGCGCGTTTTTATGATCTTGCTACGAATTTTACTTTTGACCTAAATGAAAAAAACACATTTAAAGTTTTTGGCTACTATAGTTCTGATTATATTGCACTGGCAGGAAAAAATCATTATGAATATTCAAACAAGGGTTTATCATTTAACTGGTGGCACCAGTATTCAAACAGGCACAATTCAGAAATTGCATTAATCTATTCAAACTATCAGTATAGCAACCTCGACAGTGTTAATAAAATTAGCGCCTATAAGCAATACTATAGTATAAACCACCTGGAGTTAAAATCAGATTTTTTATATCTGCTCAATGAGAACCATACCGTAAAATATGGACTAAATTTAACAAAGTATATACTTGACAGGGGCGTTGTTGATCCTGTTGGTATACAATCTAATCGAAAACCTGAGAACTTAGGTATTGAAAACGGTGTTGAAGGAGCAGTTTATCTTTCGGATGAATATAGGGCAACCAGATGGTTATCAGTGTATGCAGGAATAAGGTATAGTTACTTTGCCTATATAGGCCCGAAAACAGTTTTTATATATGAATCAGGAAGCCCTAAAACCGAACAATATATTGCAAACACGAAAGCATATGATAAGCGAAAACTTATTAAAGATTATTCACAACCAGAATACAGGGCAACTGCCAATTTTAGTACTGGGCCCAATAGCTCAATTAAGCTATCTTATAACCGCACCTCTCAGTATATATTCATGCTAAGCAATACCATTGCCATTTCGCCCACTGATCAATGGAAATTGTGCGATTTTAATATTTCACCACCAATTAGCGACCAGGTATCCCTTGGGTATTATAAAAGCATATACAGACAGAACATTGATTTGTCTGCTGAGGTATATTATAAGGAAATGAACAATATTATTGCATATAAAGATGGCGCTGACCTGATATCGAATAAATATGTTGAAAGGGATGTATTGCATGGAAACCAGGAAGCTTACGGGATTGAATTCATGGCCAAAAAGAACAGTGGTAAATTATCCGGGTGGTTGTCTTACTGTTATTCACGGTCAATAGTAACTGTTGGTGGAAAGTATGACTGGCAACAAATTAATAATGGACTGTCTTTCCCCTCTAATTACGATAAACCAAATTCAATTAACGGGGTAATGAATTATAAATTAAGCAGGCGTTTAAGCCTTTCCTCAAACATAGTGTACAGTACGGGAAGACCAATAACATACCCCCTGGCTATTTTTTACGTAAACAATCTGGAACAGGCCTACTATTCCGAAAGGAACAAATATAGGATCCCAGATTATTTCAGGCTCGATTTTTCAATAAACGTGGAAGGTAATTTAGTTGCCAAAAAACTGGCGCATAGCTATTTTATGGTTAATATATATAACCTGACTGGCAGAAAAAATGCCTATTCGGTTTATTTTCAAACAGAAAATAGAACACTTAAGGGATATAAGTTGTCGGTTTACGGCATACCTATCATAACTGTCTCTTGGAACTTTAAATTAGGAAATTATGAAAGCGATTAGATTGATCCTATTATCTGGTGTGTTTGGTTTTGTGTTTAATACCTGCATTGAACCATTTACCCCTGAAATTGACGAAGAAAATCAATTTATTGTTATAAATGCGGTAGTAACCGATGAAGAAGGGTACCAGTATGCTGAAATCTCGAAAACATCGTCTTATAATAACAGGGAATATAATCCTTTGAATAATTGCAAGGCAAAAATAATTGATAACAAAGGCAATGAATTTGAGATGGAGAATTATGGAAATGGAAAATACAAGACCTGGATTGAAAAACAATACCTGCAAACTGGCGATCAATTTAAAATTGAGGTAGTATTAGATAATGGTAATGGAAAAAAATATGAATCGGAATTCGATACTTTACTTTTATGCCCTGAAATAGACAGTATCTATTTTGAATATCAAGATATTATACCTGATGATCCTATAATGTATACTAAAAAGGGCATTCAGTTTTATATTGATTTTGATGCCTCGGGAAGTTATGCCAACAATTACAGGTGGAAATCTATTGAAACATGGGAGTATCACTCGATAGATTACATCTATGCTGTTTTTTTTGGTGTTAGACCCAATTGTTATAATTATAGCGTTTTAGTAAATGGGATTACTTATAATATAGAACGTTGTGGATTGGATACTAGCAAGAAATTTTTAGAACCACCTGTAATAGATAGTCTTTTTAGATGCTGGAAAACAGCTAAATTGGAAGAAATATTTACCTATACCTTACGTCAAAAAAAAGATAAGAAAGTAATTGGTTTGCCTATAAACCTTGTCACAAACGAAGACGACAGGTTGACTGTTAAATACAGCATATTGGTAAAACAGCTTACAATATCTGATCTGGCATTTAAATACTGGGACCACCTGCAATCGCAATCACATGAAACAGGAGGCTTATACGAAACACAACCTTATGAATTAGAAGGGAATATAAGATGCATAGATAATGAAAATGAAACTGTGATAGGTATTTTTAGCGCTTCTTCTGTTAAAACTAAAAGATGTACCGGCACTTTCTCCTTTGATAGAAATTATCAAAATTGTAACAGGATTCTTTATAATTGGGAAGAACTAAATGCAATTTTAACGGGAGAAGAAATGCCCAAAAAACTTCCTATGTATTTAATGCCAACCATAAATAATAACGAGCCTGTAGAATATATTGACCAGGCCTGCCTTGATTGCAGGTTAAGAGGAGGAACAACAACTGAACCTGATTATTGGTAAAATATTATGAAAAGATTAAACTTTTTAAGAATCGTATTGATTTGTTTGTTTGTTGGGAATCTGAATTCAGTGTTTTCATCTTCAGACTTACCCTATCCTGATGAGCTTAACGAGAAATTTATCTTGTTTACCGACAGAAATTATTATGCAGTTAATGAAACGGTTTATTTTAAGGCAGTTAATAACAGCCATCCCTTGGTAAAAGAAAAAAACTGGAGTAAGGTATTGTATGTTGAACTGGTAAATAATAAAGACATAGCTGCTTTTAAAGGTAAGTATGTATTGTCCTCTTCCGGGGCTCATGGAAGTTTTATAATTCCTTCCGATTTACAATCTGATAATTATTATATAATAGCTTATACCAAGTGGATGCGAAATTTTTCTCCCCTGGATTTTGCGTATTTAAAAGTATGTGTTATAAATCCCAATAAGCCATATGTGACAGAAAACCAAGATTATGATTCAATTAGAATGAAGCAGGGAACAGTTTTAAACATTTCCAAGGATAGTGTATATTGCAACTTGTCCAAATCAACTTTCTCAAAGCGCGAAGAAGTTAATGTGACTTTTGAATTTCCAAAATCGTGGCGCACTTTACCCAATAGTTATTGCATTTCAGTAGTAAAAAAAGAGGCAATTAACCAGTCTGACTTTGGTATAATAGATTCCGGAATATCAATCAGCAATAATTCAAATAGAAAGACATATATCCCTGAATTAAATGGCATTACTATTTCAGGTAGTATAGTAGGGGTTGACGATTCAATAGCTATTTCAAACACGAATGTACAATTATCGGTTTTAGGGAATATTTTTGATTACTTTGAAACGAAAACCGACTCAGAGGGAAAATTTGTTTTTTCACTTCAACCAACCTGTAATAAGAATGAAATGTTTATTTCATATGAGAATGAA
>CBFCXR010000167.1:0-5958 GCA_965602045.1 uncultured Bacteroidales bacterium
CTTACAAATGTTTCACCGGTTATATTTTCATATAGTTCAACATATCTTTCAGAAACCTCATTTATAAATTCATCCGGTAATTCCGGTATAACTTGTCCTTCTTTGCCCTGGAAGTCTCTTTCGATAAGCCATTGTCTTACAAATTCCTTTGATAGTTGTTTTTGTTTTTCACCTTTCTTAAGCCTTTCTATGTACCCGTCTATATAGAAATAGCGTGATGAATCAGGTGTATGTATCTCATCAATAAGATATATTTTGCCATCTTTTTTACCAAATTCATATTTAGTATCAACTAAAATAAGACCCTTTTCTGCAGCAATTTTGGTTCCCCGCTCAAAAATACGATATGTGTATTCCTCCAGATTAAGATAGTCCTCTTTTGATACTAATCCGGTTTTTAATATTTCATCCCTGGAGATATCCAGATCATGACCTTCTTCAGCCTTTGTTGCAGGCGTAATAATAGGGTCAGGAAATTTCTGGTTTTCTACCATTCCTTCTGGCATAGGAACACCGCTTAATGTCCTCTTACCTGACCTGTATTCTCTCCATGCATGTCCTGTTAGATATCCCCTGATAACCATTTCAACCTTAAAAGGTTCAGCAATATAACCTACAGTTACCATAGGATCAGGACTGGCGATTTTCCAATTTGGTACAATGTCCTTTGTTGCATCAAGAAATTTTGACGCCATTTGATTAAGTACCTGACCTTTATAAGGAATTCCTTTCGGTAATACAATATCGAAAGTTGAAATCCGATCAGTGACAACCATTACAAGATATTTATCGTCAATATTATAAACATCCCGTACTTTTCCGACGTATAATCCTTTTTGTTTCGGGAGATTGAAGTTGGTTTTAGTTATTGCTTCTACCATAATCTATTAAATAATTAAGTTTATTATTTGAAGTTAATGTTTATGTTTTTTAACAATTCAAGTTTCTTTATCTGTATTCAGTTTTTCATTATAAGCCTTCACAATATATTTTACCAGCCGGTGCCTGATTATATCCCTGGAATCGAATTCAATTCTTGATATTCCTTTTATACCCTTTAATATTTTTAGTGCCTTAACTAATCCTGATCCCTGTTTTACTGGTAAGTCAACCTGGGTAATATCACCAGTGATAATAAATTTAGTGTTTTTGCCCATCCTTGTTAAGAACATTTTCATCTGATTAACAGTTGTATTCTGACCTTCATCAAGTATTACAAAAGCATTGCTTAAAGTTCTTCCCCTCATAAAGGCTAAAGGAGCAATTTCTATTACTCCATCATTAATATACGCGCTTAATTTTTTCTGGGGTATCATATCTCTCAGGGCATCATATAGCGGCTGTAAATACGGGTCCATCTTTTCCATAAGATCACCGGGTAAAAATCCCAGATTTTCACCTGCCTCAACCGCCGGACGTGTTAATATTATTTTTTTCACTTCTTTATTTCTTAAAGCCCTTACTGCGAGAGCAATAGCTGTATAAGTTTTTCCGGTTCCGGCAGGGCCTATAGCAAACAGCAGATCACTATTTTGATATTCTTTTACCAGCTTTTTCTGGTTTATGGTCTTTGCTGTAATTATCTTTCCGTTATTGCCATATATCAATATACTATCATCTTGATTACTTAAACTGTGTAGATTTTCTCCTTCTGAAGAAATTATATCATCAATATCATCGATGGTTAACTTGTTTTTCTCATGTATGAAATCAATTATATATTCAATCTTTTGTTCAAAAATATTTATTTCATTGCTTTCACCTAATATTTTTAGTTCATTTCCCCTTGCAATAATTTTAATTTTCGAGAAGTGAGATTTAATTTTTTCAAGGTTAATATTCCTGGCTCCATAAATAGTTAATGGATCAATTCCTTCTAAATATATAGTTTTTTCAATCATATATTTTAGAGAATAATTCTTACTTTTGGTATTCACAAAATAACGCTTTTTTTATCATAAATCAATATTGATTTTGAAAATACCTTTTAATTATTATTGATGCGAATAATAACTTTAACGAGCGACTGGCATAAAAATGATTTTTATGTTGCATCAATTAAAGGAAGAATTTTGAGTCAGTGTCCTGACGTTAGAATTGTTGATATTTCACATCAAATTCAAACTTTCAATATTTTACAGGCTGCCTTTGTATTAAAAAATAGTTTCAGGAACTTTCCGGATAATACTATTCATATTATTGCTGTAAATTCCGAACCAAATAAAGAAAGGCCCCTTGTTCTTGTTAAAGCCATGAGTCATTTCTTTATTACCTGTGATAATGGAATTTTTGGATTAATGCTTGATGATGCACCTGATAAAATTATAAAAGTTAATACAAAGCCCGGGGAAAATACTTCTTTTGTAGCGTTTGATGTATTTAGCAGAGTGGCCTGTGAACTATTAAAAGGTAAAAAGCCGGAGAATATTGGAACACCGCAAAAGAGTCTTAATAAACATGTTCCTGTTTTACCGGCAATTGACGAATCGCTAATTAATGGTAGCGTGGTTTATATTGACTCTTTCAGGAATGCCATTACTAATATATCTAAAGAAATATTTGAAAGAATCGGGAAGAACAGATCTTTTGAGATTTTTATTCAAAGTAATCATTATAAAATAAATAAAATCAATAAAGCATATAATGAGACCTCTGCAGGTGAGATACTTGTATTATTTAATTCGGCTGACCTGCTTGAGGTAGCTATTAATAACGGAAATGCAGCTGATTTATTAAATCTGAATGTAAACTCTGTAATAAGAGTTAAGTTCTATTCAGATAAATGATTAATATTCATTATTCTTTATAATATCTTATTCAGTTATTTAATCACTTAATCATTGAGGATTTTTAAACATTTATTAATAATATACTAATGGAAGATAAACTTAAGGCTTTTAAGAGGTTGTTAAATATAATGGATGAACTGCGTGAACAATGTCCGTGGGATAAAAAACAGACATTTATAAGTTTAAGGAATCTGACAATTGAAGAAACTTATGAACTTGCAGATGCAATACTTGAGGATGATAAGGAAGCTATTAAGAAAGAACTGGGCGATTTGCTTCTTCATCTGGTGTTTTATGCAAAAATTGGCTCGGAATCCGGTGATTTTGATATTAAGGATATAGCTGAAACGATCTCAGAAAAGCTTATTTTCAGGCATCCCCATGTATTTGGTGATACAGATGTTAAAAATAATCCTGAAATAGTTAAAAAAAACTGGGAAGAGCTGAAAATTAAAGAGGGCAATCAATCGGTATTAGGCGGTGTTCCCAAATCGCTGCCTGCTATGATTAAAGCTAACCGAATACAGGAAAAAGTAAAAGCAGTAGGCTTTGACTGGGAAGAGAGAAATCAGATATGGGATAAAGTAACTGAAGAATTGAATGAATTGAAATCTGAAATAGCAAAATCAGATCAGAAAAATATGGAAAATGAATTTGGGGACTTAATGTTTTCTATGATAAATGCCGCCCGCCTTTATGATATAGACCCTGAGACAGCCCTGGAAAAAACAAATAAAAAGTTTATTAAACGTTTCAAATACCTGGAAGAAAAAATTACCGTAAGTGGTAAAAAGCTCAAAGATATGAGTCTGGATGAAATGAATGAGATTTGGGAAGAGGCTAAGAAGAAGTAAACCGGTTGCCGGTTACTTTTAATTATCTTTTGTTCTTACAATTGTTTTTTCATTAATCCACCCTCCTACAGTATATTCCTGCCCATCAACATAGCCATTAAAAAACGTTTCTTCCTTTAAGGGAAAATAACATGAATATCTTTCAATAAGTTCATTAGCTTTTTCTGAGATAGTGGGATCTATTGATTTTGCTTTTTTATATTTATCAACTGCGGCCCAGTATATGGCTCTTTGTTTAAAATCAGATGGGCTGCCATTATTTGAACTGGCAATATAGGCATCACCAATAAGTATATATGCCTCTCCATACTTATCATTCACTCTTATTGCCTCATAGGCATAATCTCTGGCTTTGGGATAATTATTAAGCTTATCTATATTAATTTGTGCCAAAGCTACATACAACTTTGCCTTAGTTTCATTATCAGGGTCCAGTTCAAGTGCCTTTATAAAATAGTCAGAACACTTATCATATTCTTTACTATTATGGCACAGTTGAGCTATTTTTGCCGCCAAAGATGAAGATGGCTCAATCTTGAATAATTCTTCCATGGCATTATGATACAGCTTTGATTTTGTGCAGTTCTTTTTCTCCGATATCCCAATAATCTTTTTTAGTAATTCAGTGTTTGCAGGATCAGCCTCAAGTTTGTCAGTAAATATGTTTACTATTGCTTCACAATCTGCAGCACCAGATTCAGTAAAAATCTTTTCAACGTTTTCAATAGCCATGTTAGTTTTTTCAGGTGACCTTGAAGTAGCGAGTTTTTCAGCTAAATACTCACTCAGCTTAATATAATTATTAATTACATCATCTTCTGACTTGAGCTTATTCATATAAAGTACATTTGTAGCCTGCATAAAGGTTATAATAACTGCCTCCTTAGATTTTGCTTTACTTAAATCCACGGATTTATTTAAATATTCATAAGCAATTTCAATGTCAGATTTACGATATTTTAACAGATCTACCCCTTTCCACCCTAAAACATAACCTTCTTGTCCAAAATAGCTAATTCTCTGGTCATAAAGCGTCATTAATGTGTCAATATAACCGTTTTTTGTATTATCATCAATTGAATTTTCAATTCGGTGTTTAATAATCTTAGCTCCCATTAGATATATGTTCTTGCTTGCAGCGGGACAATTAGTAAAGCAATATTTCCACGAGTCGTACGCATGATCAAACATTTTGATTTTTACAAATGAACTCATATTAGACAGGCTTTTTGCGCATTCTACTCTTGATGCACTATCATGGCCATATTTGGGATTTTCATAGTATTTTAGTTTCTGACTAAAACCTGATAGACTTATAGTTATAAGAATGTAAAAAAATAAATTTCCCTTGATATTTCCTTTTTTATTAACACTCATGCCTCATTTATTTTTTGATATTATACAACTTAAATATTAAGAAACGAAATTGCGAAAATAATGTTTCATATTATACTATGCAATATTAAGGCCAAAACTTGTGTAATTTATTCTTTTTTATTTCTAAATAAACCTAAGTGACTTGTTATTAGTTAAATATTGCTAGATAGTTGGATATAAAATATATAGAAAACACTTTCAATTATAAATAATTGCAGGAGTTTATATTAAAATATTAATTTTTTATTCTTTAACAAGAAACCATGAACATGCTACCAGTAAATTGAATGATTTAAGTGATAAAACTGGTTTAAATTATTGTTATTTAGTATATCTTTAGCGCAATATCATTAATGTTCTATATTAAAATTAAAAATTGCCGGAATTTATGGAAAAGGAACGAAAATATGATCTTAGCTTTCTAAATAAAATTTCAAACTCAGATGAAAATTTTATAAAGGAAATGATTGAAAATTTTAAAAAATCCTCACCTCAAATAGTTGCAAAAATGGAAAAGAATCTGAATGAAAGTAAATATGTGTCGATGGGGAAACAGGTTCATAAATTTATTCCGGGTGTTTCATTTTTAGGAGCAAAAAAAATAGAAGATGATCTGCTTAAAATCGAAGCCAGTATTAAAAGCAATACTAAACTTGAGGAAATTCCCGTATTAATTGAAAATGTTAAGAAAAACATAAATGAATTGATCGATCAATTTAATAAAGATTTTAACCTTTAGTTTCCACCAATGACCACCAATGACCACCAATGACAGGATTTTTATACATGGATGGAATGTTAAATTGCTGGTAGCTTGAATTTCACTCTCATTTTAAATAATTTTATCTGAATTTATTAATTACAGTATTTCAAATTTACAGTATGCAAATTGAAAATTTAAGAATAAGTCTGGTTCAGACTGATATTACCTGGGAAGA
>CBFCXR010000168.1:0-5873 GCA_965602045.1 uncultured Bacteroidales bacterium
GAGATATTTATACTCTGGGTTCTCGATGCACGAAACTCGGTAGTAGTTGTTGTATTAAAAAAATTAGTCAGACTATTAAAATATCTGCCTTCTAATATCAATGTTCCGATTGAGGAATGAAAACCCGGACCAATACCTCCGCAAAAACCAAACTCAAACTTATTGTCAGTTTCTAAAGGATAATCCACATTACTTGAAATATCGTTCATAATTTGATATGAGAAATAGGGGCCGAGATTAATAGCACAGAAAATTTTTGATTTCCCTATCCTTATACTGGTTAAAAATGGAAGCTCGATATAATTCATACGGCCGTTATAGAATTCAGATGAATCAAGAGCACCTGTCCATCCTTTTTCGGTATAATTCAATTCTATTTGAATACCTGCGTATGATTCGGAGAAATAGCTGAAAACTAATCCTCCTCTGTAACCTGACAACATTTCCTGCTCTATTTCTGAAATCTCAAAGTCAACTCTTGAGAAATTTATTCCCTGAATAATGCCCAGATAAGATTTTGGCTCTAACTTATTTTGCGCATTTAGCTGAATTACTATTAACAGATAGAATATTACAGGTATTGCTCTTTTCAATTATTAGAAATATTTTATTGTTAATTAATAAAAATGATTATTGTATATGTTACTAACCGGCAGTTGGATTAATAATAGTATAAGGATCTCTATTCAATACATAATACATCATTCAGTGCAATTAAAGCCTTTTTGTAATCTTCACGATTAATTACAAATTGCATATTTACTTGTTTGAGAGATTGAGATATGCATTCGATATTAATATTGTTACTTGCTAATGCCTGTGTTGCTTTGGAAAGTATTCCAGGTTTTGCAATATTTGAACCTAACGCACATATCAGGGCAACTGGTTTAACTGTGACTTCAAAGTATTTTTTTTCTAACTCCTTTATCAGATTTTTATCAAAATCATCGCTCCATATCACTTGGGTAATACTGTTAGCGTTTGTTGATTTCAAAATATAACTAACACTATAATTTTCAAAAATAGTCATTATGCCCCTGTCAAAACCCACTTCACCAACCATTAGAGGATCATGTATTTCAATAGCCATAACCTGGTCAGATCCTGAAATAACCTCTACCTTTGAATTCTTGCTTACATAGTCATGAGTTATTAATGTTCCCGGATGATCAGGTTCGAATGTATTTTTTATTCTTATGTTTATTCCCGCTATTTCCAAGGGTTTGGAAGCCTTTGGATGTATTGCTTCCATTCCTATGTCAGCCAGCTGATCCGCCACATTAAAATTTGTATTACAAACCGGGATAGATTTATCCTGACCAACAATATTAGGGTCTGCAGAAGAGAGGTGAAACTCTTTATGTATAATTGCTTCATCTGCTTTGACCTCAACAGCAATTTTGCTGAATGTTATCTCTGAATATCCTCTGTCAAATTCCCTCATTATGCCCTCTGTCCCTTTTGTATATCCGGTTACCATGGGGATGGTTTTTGAGTAATCTAATTTTTTAAATGCATTATGAATTCTTTCATTAATAGTAAGGTATTCGGAATCATTAAATCCGCATAAATCAACAAAAGTAGCATTTATATCATTGTTTTCCAGGATGTTAACCGAATTAAATGTAGAATGTGCTTCGCCAACAGAAGAAAGAATTTCCCTTGCTGCAAGTAATATATTTTGTCTGTTAACATATCCCGATGTCAGAACATCCGCAAGACTATCCAGATAGTTCTTGGCTTGTACAATTCTGTCAGTAATGAATTTATCGGCAACTTCCGTATCAAGATTGATATCCCTGAATGTTCTGTTTATATCTAATAATTTGTTAAGCAGCTCATGCAGGTTCCTGCTATAATCTTTACCGCTTATAAATTTTTGATAAACTCCGGGTTCCTTGGTTTTTTTATGTTCAAGGAACCAGTTAGTAACATTTTCGTAGGCTGATACCACAAATATTCTGCTATAATAATCACAATCCTCCCTGTTCCCGATAATAATATTCTTCAGAACATCTTTGAATTTTATCATTGAGCTACCACCAATTTTTTCAACTGTTAGCATATCACAGATATATTAGTTTGAGAAAAAAAGTTTCTATTTAGCAAATAAAAATAATTAATTATTCCTTAAATAATGCATTAGAGGATATAATAGTTAGCGTGTTGACCATACTATTATATTCAACATTTCATTATTTTAATTTAAAATAATTTTAAATACTGGTTTATAACCAATTATATCGTCAATGTTTTGTGATAATTCATGCCCAAGGGTTATGGAAATAATTTTCTTATCCATTCTTAAATTTTGTGAATCATAATACCAGGCTTCAGTAAATTGCAATTTACCAATATTCTCTCTGCTGAATCCTTTTTCTTTTTCAATTTTTTTCAAATCTTTAGGCTTTATCGCTTTACCTGAGAAGAAATTATATGCTCTGACTTTTTCATGATAAACAGCATCAAACAGTTGATCGATAAATTCAGTTCTATTGAGATTGCCAAGGCATTTTTTAGTCCATTCATTATCAGGATCAGGATTTTTAATTATAACGTCATAAATAATTGTATCGGCAATCAAATTCATTATCAGGGAATCATTTTTATTTATTGATGCTTCAGCGGTATTTTCAGATTTCTCAATACATTCTTTGCAGCTCAGGCAGCAAGCAATTATAAAAATCATAATCATGCATACACTAATTTTATTCATGTTATTAAAAGTTTAAAATACTGATTTAAAGTTAAAAAATTAAGTTAATATATTGCTTTAATGCCGTGTAATCCGGTGAAATATTAGCTAAAATTCCAAATGATTTTAATATCGGCATTTTTTAATTGAGATATAAATTTTAAAATTATCATTTTAGAAACAGTAATACAATTTATCTGTTAAATTTAAGTTGCTTTCCTAAGACGGAATCAATTATTTTACCATCATGATAAACAAGATTCCCATTTACGAAAGTATGAGAAACAGCAGAGTGAAAGATTTCATTTTCAAAAGGGGACCATTTACATTTATATAATATATTATCAGGGGAAACTTTCCATTTATAATTTAAATCTATTAGCAGTAAATCAGCCCAATAATTCTCCTTTATATATCCTCTTTTTTCAATTTGAAAAATATCAGCGGGAGTATGACACATTTTATTTATTATATTTTCAATTGATATTTTCCCCCGGTGATAAAATTCGAGCATAGCTATCAGGGAATGTTGAATCATTGGGCCTCCTGAAGGAGCTTTAAGATAAGAATTATTCTTTTCGTCAAGTGTATGGGGTGCATGATCAGTAGCAATTAAATCTATTTCACCGTTTAATATTGCTTTAAAAAGGGCTTCCTTATCTTTATTACTTTTAATTGCCGGATTCCACTTTATTCTTGTCCCATATTTATTATAATCATTATCGCTAAACCAGAGGTGATGTATACAAACTTCAGATGTTATTCTTTTGTCTTTTGAAGGAATATTATTAGCGAATAATGCCAGCTCTCTTTCTGTTGAAACATGTGAAATATGCAACCGGCTGTTATATTTTGCAGCCAGTTCAACCGCTGCGGCAGAAGATTTATAACATGCATCTGCATTTCTTATAAGTGGATGATATTTAACAGGAATATTCTCTCCATATTGAGCTTTGTAATGGTTGAGATTATTATTAATGGTTTTTTCATCTTCACAATGTACAGCCAGCAGCATATCTGATTGTGAGAAAATATCCCTGAGAACGGCTAAATTATCTACTATCATATCTCCGGTGGAGGCACCCATAAATATTTTAATTCCGCAAACTTCACGCGGATTTATTTTCAATAACTCTTCTAAATTATTATTAGTAGCACCTATATAAAAAGAATAATTAGCAACTGAAGATTTTTCAGCGATTCTTATTTTTTCGTCAAGTAAATTTTGTGTAGTTGTCTTCGGACTGGTATTTGGCATATCCATAAAAGAAGTTATCCCTCCGGCAACGGCAGCTCTTGATTCGGAAGCGATATCGGCTTTGTAAGTAAATCCGGGTTCGCGAAAATGAACATGAACATCAATAATACCGGGAACAAGTATTTTTTCAGAAGCATCTATTACAGTAGCAAATGATATATTGTCTTCTATAGGCCCTTCATATACTTTTTCGATTATTTCATTATTTATAAGAACATTTCCTTTATATTTCCGGCCTTCATTAATAATTGTGGCATCCCTGATTAAGATTTTTGCCATGTTATGGATTATCTTTTGTAGGATTTGAAAAAACTGCTAAATTTTATTTTCAAAACTCCCCAGAGAGCTTCATTAAATATTCCGCCCGACATTTTGGAAGATCCTTCCTTTCTATCAGTAAAAACAATAGGTATTTCCGCAATATTAAATCCCATTTTCCAGGCAGTAAATTTCATCTCTATCTGAAAAGCATAACCCCTAAACTTTATTTTATCCAGATTGATAGCTTCAAGTACTTGTTTTGTATAACATTTAAATCCGGCTGTAGTGTCTCTAATATCCATTCCGGTAATAAACCTTACATAGGCAGAAGCAAAGTAAGATATTAATACCCGGCCAATAGGCCAGTTTATAACATTAACACCGGATTTATAGCGGGAACCTATGGACATATCTGCTCCGTTCAGGCATGCCTCATGTAATCTTATAAGATCTTTGGGATTATGTGAAAAATCTGCATCCATTTCAAATATGTAATCATATCCATGTGAAAGAGCCCATTTGAATCCGCATATATAGGCGGTGCCCAGGCCAAGTTTTCCTGAACGTTCAATCAGGTGGAGGGTTTTATTAAATTCGGTTTTTTTTAAGGATTTAATTATATCACCGGTTTTATCGGGTGAGCCATCGTCAATTATTAATATATCATATGGTCTGGAAAGAGAGAATATTTTTCTTATAAGCTTCTCAATATTTTCTTTTTCGTTATAAGTGGGTATTATTACTAAGGCTTTACTCACTCTATTAATTTATTAAAATTTTAACTAATATAATTTTAGATGCAAATATTATTCCACTAATATAGCTGACTTTTTTTAAATTAATAAACACAAAATAGATAAAAGGGGGACAGCTCCCTAATTTTTTGGTAGTTGTTGCCTTTTAATATATAAAATTACATTCTCCTTATATGTTGAATTTAAGCATTATAAATTATTAGATATTTAAAATATTAGATGACCGGCAAAATAATGTCTCTTTTTGTTTGTTGGAATTAATTTAAGTTTTAAATTTGCAGCCGCTTTTTATGAGAGAATAATTCTATCAACAAAAAAGAGAATAAAAACTTACAAAAGATAGCATATTTTAATGTATGTTTATTAATTTTGTAGGCTTGAAATTTTAAAAGTTCTTTGAAAATATTGAAGAGACGAAGAAGGTTCTTAGAATACATTTTGGTTAATTCCATTATGAGCAGTAAATCTTGAGCAATATTTAAATTTTTTATTACAATGAAGAGTTTGATCCTGGCTCAGGATGAACGCTAGCGGCAGGCTTAACACATGCAAGTCGAGGGGTAAGTCCCGATTTATCGGGAACACGACCGGCGCACGGGTGAGTAACGCGTATGCAACTTACCTCTAACTGGGGGATAGCCCGAAGAAATTCGGATTAATACTCCATAATATCATAGGATCGCATGGTTTTATGATTAAAGCTCCGGCGGTTAGAGATGGGCATGCGTGCCATTAGTTTGTTGGTGAGGTAACGGCTCACCAAGGCAGCGATGGCTAGGGGATCTGAGAGGATGGTCCCCCACACTGGTACTGAGACACGGACCAGACTCCTACGGGAGGCAGCAGTGGGGAATATTGGGCAATGGACGAAAGTCTGACCCAGCCATGCCGCGTGCAGGATGAC
>CBFCXR010000169.1:0-5863 GCA_965602045.1 uncultured Bacteroidales bacterium
ATTATTAATACTTTCATTAATTATTATTATGGTCATTATGTTGTTTTCAGCAGCATCTTTCGCAGAGACAAAGAAAATTAGCTTAAGTTGGGCACCTGCTTGGGAGGAAACGCACACTTTCACACAGGCTGGGCTTCAGATGAATGATAGACTTAATGAGCTGTCTGATGGTAAAATTGAATTCGAATTTTTCCCAGGTGGGCAGTTGGGCAATGAAAGAGAAGTTTTTGAATCTGTCCAGTTGGGAACTATTGATGCAGCTTTTATGTCTAGCCCTGTTATTTCCGCTTTTTCAGATGTTCTTGATGGATTTGATATGCCCTATATTTGCGATGGAGATATGGATTTGTATCAAGAAATTGTTAATTCCGAAATAGGTGAAAGAATGTTTGAGAAGCTTAGAAAAGAAACCGGTGTAGTAGGTCTATCCTACCTGATTAACCCAGGCAGAGACTTTTACTTAAATGTTCCATTTAATTCTCTCGATGATGCTAAGGGTGTAAAAGTACGTTCAATGGAATCTCCGGTTCATCTTGCCACATATAAAGCACTGGGATTTACTCCTACACCCCTTCCATATAGTGAAGTTTATCAGTCTATGAAAACAGGGGTCGTTGATGCTTTCGAGGATGTAAGTTTTGCTGTACGTATACAGAAAAGGCATGAGGTTGCAAAGCATGTTGTTATTTCAGGTCATTTAACAGCAGCACCTGTATTTATTATGAGTATAAATGCATGGGATAAGCTTAACGAAGAGGAACAAGCATGGATGAAAGAAGTTGGTCTTTTAGCTCAGCAGGTAACTCTGGATATAGGCAAGGCTAAAACTGCTGAAACAATCGAATTCATGAAGGAACAGGGGCTAACAGTTACTCAGATTGATGTTGTTAAGGCGAAAGAACTGGTAAAACCTGTAATTGATGAGTTCTGCGCAAAAAGTGCCTATGTTAAAGAGGTTGTTGATTACATTAACGATTACACAACGAAGAAATAGGTAGATAGTTAAAGTAAAAGACTATAACTATATAGGGTGGCATGAACCACCCTATATAGTTATAGGAGTAGAAAGAAGAGTAAGGTGGTAGTTGTGATGAAATCTTTAGTTAATGCCATAGAAGCGTATAATAATATATTTACTAAAATAGCCGAAGCCGTTGTAATGATTTGCATTTCATGTCAAGCTTTACTGGTTTTTTGTGCAGTAGTATTTCGATATTTTCTAAATAATCCCATTACCTGGGGTGACGAAGCTGCAGTTCTCTTACTTGTATTCATAGCTTTCTTTGGTTGTTATCTTGCCATGAGGCGTAATAAACTAGCAAGAATTGAATTATTTATTAATCGATTTAAAGGAAAAAGAAGGACATTAGTTTATATAGTATCAGAATTATTGATTCTTGCTATGATGATTATTGTTCTATATTTCGGAATTATTCTATTTCTAACTCCAACATCTATGAAACAAAGAACACCTGCATTACTTGTCCCTTTGTGGATATTTTATGGTATGATTCCATTCACTTTTTTTTCAAGCATTATTAATTCAATTTCTAAAATTATTAATTATATAAATGGGGAGTAAAGTTTAATGTTGATGATAATTGCGTTTATAGTAACACTTTTGATGGGCGTGCCAATTGCTTTTACTTTAGGGCTGACTGCATTTGTCGGTCTTTGGCACACAAATCCGGCTTTCCTTATAGCGATTCCGCAAAAGTTGTTTGCTTCATCAAGCACCTATAGTTTCATAGCCATACCGCTATTTATACTTGCAGGTGAGCTTATGGCACTATCGGGAGATGTGTTAAGACTTATGAACTTAACCAGAGCACTTATCGGATGCGTGAAGGGTGGTCTTGCCTATGTAAGTATTATATTAGGTATATTTCTTGGTGGATTGCTTGGAATGGCTAATGCTGTAGCGGCACTTCTAAGCACTACGATTTTTCCGGAAATGACAAAAGATGGATATGAAGAGGAATTCTGTGCCTGTTTTATTGGTGCGGTATCAATTATTGGTCCTTTAATACCCCCGGGTTTATTGCTTGTTATATATGGAGTTGCCAGCAGTACCTCTATTGCAGATTTATTTTTGGCTGGAGTGGTTCCAGGATTAATGGTCGCTGCAGCACTTTCTATTGTAATATTTATGTTGGGACGTAAAAGAGATTGGCCTATTTCGCCACCCAGCAGTTTCAAAGATATAATGATAGCATTTAAGAAAGCTGCATTTTCAGTGTTAGCACCGTTTATTACCGTCGTCTCAATTGCATATGGTGTTGCAACACCTACAGAAGCAGCGGCAGTCGTTTGCGTACTGGTTTTTTTTATGGGAGCGTTTGTTTATAAAAAAATAAAATTTAAAGATATGAAAAAAGTACTTATAAGAACTGCAACTATCAGTGGAGCAATTTTAATTATTGGTGCAATGGGAGGAGTTCTTGGTTGGAATCTTGCTATTGCAAGGATTCCTCAGACAATAGCACAGGCTCTTACCTCTGTGTCTGACAATCCACTTATTATAATATTACTTATTCAACTTATGCTCTTTTTTGTGGGCATGGTAATGGATTCTGTCCCAGCGGTTATGATATTGGTTCCGGTATTTATGCCTGTAATTAAACAGTACGGTATTGATCCTGTGCATTTCGGTTTGCTTATGTGTTTTAATCTTTCAATAGGATTGTTAACGCCTCCGGTAGGAACTGTTCTATATACAACATCTGCCGCAACAGGAGTACCTGCCGATAAAATGATTAAATCAATATGGCCATGGGTTCTTGTTCTATCGGTGGTCTTGATATTTGTTACCTATGTGCCGGACTCAATAATGTGGCTACCCAGATTATTTGCAAATAAATAAAATATTTTAATTCAAGGAGAAAGAAAATGATAAAAAATACACCATCGATCGATGAAAAACTTATTGTAAAGTTAAGAGAAGCAAATGAAAATAGAGGCCTTTGGTATTATTATCTTTTAAAAACTGCAAAGGATAAAGGTTATGATATAGAAGGATTCGCTCGAAAAGGCGTACGGAAAGTTGGACAGTCTAACAGTCCCAAATTCCCTGATACAACCAACCTGAAGGAATTTGTTGAAGCATTTATGATGGATGATGTAAATAAAAAACTGTTTGAGATGGAACTTGTTCATTTGGATGAAAATGAAGCTCGCATAGAATTCCATTACTGCCCGATGACCGGAATGTGGACAAAGCTTACTGATGATCAGGAATTTATTAAGCAAATATGTGATATAGCCATGGATGTTGACCGTGGATTGTTTGATGCATATGATTGTTTTGAATTTTCTCTCGGCAAAACTATTTGTGATGGTCATAAAACTTGTGAAATTTGCATTAAAAAAGTAAAGTGAAGAGATGAAATATTAAATTACAGGAGGTATAGATATGATTAAAAATACACCACGGAATTATGTTGGGGATTTTGAAGCCGAAAAATTAAGAGCTGCTTCAATTAATAGAGGAAAATGGATTTACCAGATAGTAAAAGCTGGCCTTGAAGCTGGTATGCAATGGGATGACATAAGAGAAGCTATTCGCAAAGCCGGTGCTTATAAAGGATACAATAATTTTTTACGAACATCAGATTTGAAGAAATTTGCAAAGGCATTTGCAACAGATGCACTCATAAAAACAAATGATGCAGAAATTCCTGTTCTTACTGATAATGAATTTGTGTGGGAAGTGCATTATTGCCCGCTGGTAGAGGCCTGGATGCAATATACTGATGATGAAGAATTTATTGCTAAACTATGTGACGTATGCATGGAAATTGACCGGGGAACCATGGATACATATGGATGGAATTTGGAGCTTAAAAATACAATCGCTGGTGGAGATGGTAAATGCACCATTTGCATGCAAAAGAAAAAATAATCGAAAACTTACGGCGACTGACTATTGATTAAACAGTCGCTGTTTTATCAATCTCTCTAATATATTACCTGAATTAGCAACTATTTATTTTTAAAAGCGCCTTCAATCTAAAAAGGATATACATTGAAGGCGCTTTTAAAAATAAATATAATTCAAGATAAAATGCTACCGAAGGTGGCTAACAAATAACCACTTTACATTTAAAACAAGGAGAAAATATCAGATGAAAAAACTAATAAATGACTCAAACAAAGTTGTTTCCGAAATGCTCCAGGGAATGGCTATTGCAAATCCTAATATTGTTTATTATAAAGACTTTGAGGTTATTGCAAGAAAGAATAAGACAGAAAAAGTAGGCATTGTATCAGGTGGAGGAAGCGGACATGAGCCTGCACATGGAGGCTATGTAGGAAAAGGCATGTTGGATGCGGCAGTTGCGGGGAACGTATTTGCATCACCATCTCCTGACAGAATAATCAAGGGGATACAAGAGGCACATATGGGTAAAGGGGTCTTGTTGGTCATAAAAAATTATTCAGGCGATGTCATGAACTTTGAAATGGCGAAAGAATTGGCGGAAATGGAAGGCATTGCTATTAAAAGTGTTATTGTTAAAGACGATGTGGCAGTTCCTGATAGTACATATTCAACAGGTAGAAGGGGCATAGCAGGTACGATTTTTGTACATAAGATTGCGGGTGCAAAAGCTGAGGAGGATGCAACATTAGAGGAAGTCTCACGTGTTGCACAAAAGACGATAGATAATACAAGAAGTATGGGTATGTCCATGAGTTCCTGCATTTTACCAGGGGTAGGAAAACCTGGCTTTGTCTTGAAAGAAAATGAGATTGAAATAGGTATGGGGATACATGGAGAACCCGGAATTGAAAGAACCAATGTAAAAAAAGCCAGGGAAATCGTAGATATTTTGTGTCATAAAATATTAAAAGACATGGACTATACAAATAGCGAAGTAGCCATAATCATAAACGGACTTGGCGGTACACCGGCTATGGAGCTTTACATCATCACTAAAGAAGTAGATGAAATTCTAAAAACAAAAAATATTACCCCGTATAAATATTTTGTTGGAAACTTCATGACTTCCCTTGAAATGGCAGGATGTTCCATATCTCTACTTAAACTGGATTCTGAATTAAAACAACTGCTTGATGCTCCTTGTAATACAATAGGATTAAAGATTGGTGATTGAAATGAAGATTAATATAAACTCAAAAGATTATATGGAATATTTAAATAAGGCAGCTGTGGTTATCAGGAACCATAAGGACTATATTACAAGATTGGATGCGGAAACTGGTGATGGAGACCACTGGGTGAATATGAATATGGGCTTCAACAAGCTTTTAGAGCAGAAGGAATTGCTTGAAGGAATGTCCCTTTCTGACATGTTTAAGAAGATAGCTATGACGCTAATGTCAACTATTGGAGGTTCTTCAGGAGTTCTTTACGGTAGTGCATATTTAAAAGCAAGCAAGGTCGTTATCGGTGAAAATATAATAACCGCTCCCCTTTTAATAGATATTTTAACGGCTAAGCTTGAAGGGATAATGGAAAGAGGAAATGCAAAACCGGGATTTAAGACGATGATTGATACACTTCATCGAGCTCTTGAATATATGACAGAAGCTTTCCATAGTAATGCATCTGATAAAGAAATTCTTCTAGCTATGAAAGAGGGTGCTGCATATGGAATGAATGAAACTGCGCAAATGAAGGCCGTTAAAGGAAGAGCTTGTTATCAATTAGACAAAGGGGTTGGCAAGTTAGACCCAGGTGCTGTAACCATGTATTATCAACTGGAAGCACTGGCAGAGTATATTATTGAACAGAATCAAAGCAATGCATAATATAGTCATAAACGAATATATAATATTAGATATGATTTTCTTAGCGAAGAGTAAGGAAGGATTAGTTCTTGCGATATTATAAATGGGGTGC
>CBFCXR010000170.1:0-5862 GCA_965602045.1 uncultured Bacteroidales bacterium
ACAAGTGTAATAATTGTCGGTTAATTTTCTCTACTCCTCTACCAACTGATATTGAACTTGAAGAATTTTACCAGGGTTTCATGTTCAGAAAGCCAAATAATTTGAAAATTCAGAGACTAACAAAAAAAAGAATAAAAGAGCTGAGAAAACTCTTCAATTTGCCAGGCAAGGCAAAAAGTCTGTCAAACAAAAAAATTTTAGATTTTGGAGGTGGAACCGGCATTGTTTACAATGCTATATGTGAACTTGGTTTTGACGCCTACTATCATGACTTAGACAATGAAGCAATAGCATTTACGGTTGAAAATTTCGGACTTACATCCGAAAAGACTATACATGATATTGCTAAATGCGATATAAAATTCGACTATATATTTTCCGACAATGTTATAGAACACGCAAAAAATCCGCATGATTTTTTAAAGAACTTGCTGGATCATTTGGAAGCAGGAGGCACAATAGTTATTAAGACACCACATGCAAGTAACACAGAATCAATATTTAATCCAGTTATTACTCTTAAAGGATATTTTCTTACTGCTCTAAAATATAACTCCTTGAAAAGAGCTTTGCTCGCATACTTTAAAAGATTCTGGCACTGTGACCCTCCCCGGCACCTTTATTCTTTTTCGAAAAATAGTTTAAGCTATTTGATTACCAAGCTTGAAACAGAAAAAATTAATTTTGAAATTCTATATTATAAAAGCCCATGGTTCGAAAATACTATAACTAAACAATTCTTTACAAAAGATAAAAAATTAATAGGTTTTAACTCGTTTTTGATAAGATTGATTGTATTTCCGGTTATATTGTTAGAAATTTTCCTTCAAATAACTCAACATCTTTTTTCCCAGCTGGGTGTTTTATCACCGGGAGGAATTATATTAAGAATAAATAAACAGCACGCAACAAAAAATTAAATCCCCTAAAACGTGCTAATCTAAAGGTCATGCCCATTAACCCGACGGATCCGGAAACAATAAAGACTGGAATAAAAGGCACAAAATGGAGATTGTACAGTATTTACAGATATGATTGATTCGGAATTTTAAATTGATAGTAAATGACAATAGAGGAACTACAAAAGAAACTACAAGAGGCTTATATTCTTAAAAATTTAAATAATATATCCCTAACACTGATTAATTTATACAAGAATCAACAGTATTCAATACTGCAAAAAATTGCAGCAATTATAAATGACTTTATAGATATTGAAATTACTGCTGATGGCAAGGGTTTTTCAAAACTTATAATGTTATATCATCCTGACAGGGCTAATTATTACTTAAACGAAATTAAAAAGCTCACGGAACAAAATAATTTCGACGGACTTCTTGAGTATTCGCATATTTTGAAACTGGAGCGCATTGAAGAAATTGCAAATTCCCTGAACAGTTTTGAAGATATTGATTACTCTCCTGTTTACGATTGGGATTTAAATACTGACGGATATAGTATTATTAATGATAGTGAAACGGTTAAAGATATCATAACCCAGCCAAAGGAATATGATTTTTATGACGCCATAAAAATAAGACAGTACGGCAATACAGACATAGAATTTCCCTCATACTACCTCGAAAACATAGATGAGTTCGAATTATCATCTTCCAATATTATCGATTTGGATGGTGTACAATTCTGCATACATGCTAAGACTATTGACTTGTCGGACAATCGGATTGCCGATCTCACACTGCTTATCGGACTTGCTCATTTGGAAGAATTGAACATCTCGGATAATCAGATTGGAAATATCGATGCCTTAAGCAATGTAAGAAACCTGAAAAGGATATTTTTATCAAACAACCATATAGAAGATATATCTCCGCTTTTCGAACTTGAAAAACTCGATTATGTCGATTTGTCTGGTAATATGATTAGTACAGATCAAATTAGCAAATTGATTGAATTGGGAGTAACAGTGGATTATTGAGTTTTAAAATAAACTAATCTTTTAGTTGCAAAACTAAATTATTAGTTGTATCTTTACGTCGATGAAATAAAAATCAGGTTTTATTATGAAAGAGTTAACAAAAACAGAAGAACAGATAATGCATATCTTATGGAATCTAAAAAAGGGATTTGTTAATGATATTATTGACCGGATGCCTGAACCAAAACCTGCCTATAACACAGTTTCAACTATTGTAAGGATACTTGAATCTAAAGGGATTGTTAAACATAAGGCATATGGTAAGACACATGAGTATTACCCGCTAATATCGAAAGAACAATATACAAAAGGCTTTTTAAATAAATTTATCAAAAACTATTTTTCAAGTTCTTATAAAAATATGGTTTCCTTTTTCTCTAAAAATGATAATTTAACAACTAAAGAAATTGAAGAAATAATAGATATTCTCCAGGAACAATTGGATTCAAAAAAAGAATATTAATATGGAATCATTTGATATATATATTATTAAATCCAGCATAGCAATATCATTGCTATATGGTTTCTATTGGATCTTTCTGAGAAATGAAACATATCATTCCTGGAACAGGATATTTTTATTGATTTCCCTTATGATATCTTTTGTTTTTCCAATGTTTAGCTACTCAATACAAAAAATATCGACAGGGACTTTATCGAATATTATTGAATCCGTAACAATTAGCGGGCTATACAAACCTGCATTACTTTTAAACACATTTAATTCATTAAGCATATTATCGATAATTTATATAAGCGGCGCCGTTTTTTTCTGTTTACGATTTTTATCTAGTCTTACTAAGCTTTATTTTTTATACTTAAGATTCCCAAAGAATAATTTAAACGGATTTAAAGCAGTAATTCTTGATAGTGACCAATCCCCCTTTACCTTTTTTAATATTTTATTTATTTCACGTAATGATTATGAAATGGGAAAAATGGACAGTATGATTGTTCATGAAAAAGCCCATAAAGAAGATTATCATTCATTTGATATTATTCTGCTGGAAGTTATGACAATCATTCAATGGTTTAATCCATTCATTTGGTTGTTCAGGTATACATTAAAATCTGAGCATGAATTCATTGCAGATAATAAGGTATTGCTTGAGGGTTTTGATAAGGTTAAGTATAAGAAGTTATTATTTGAAAAGAGCCTGGGCATAACTTCTTTTAACTTAACTAATAATTTTAATTATTCACTTTTAAAAAAACGTTTAAAAATGATGGCAATTAAAAAATCCAGTTCATTGGTAAGGATAAAGTATCTGTTATCAATGCCAATATTGCTTGTAACAATAATGTTATTAGTAGTAAATTTCAGTTCGTATGGGCAAAAAGATAAGATTTATGATGTTGTTGATGTAATGGCAAAGTATAAAAACGGAGACATCTCAGGAGTGCGTGAATTTATAATGCAAAACGTTACTTATCCTAAATCTGCCCGGGACAATAAAATATGTGCAAAAATATTCGTGCAGTTTGTGATTGATGAAAAAGGAAAAGTTGCAAATGTGGAAATAGCCCGAAGTGACATATTGGATAATAAGAGTAAGGAAGTCGTGGTTGTAGGATATGAATCCGGTACAAATCCTGAAATTAATTCAAAATCGGTTGCTGACCTGGAAGCAGAAGCAATAAGAGTAATAAAACTATTAAGTGACCTTACTCCTGCCCAGAAAGATGGCAAAAACGTGAAGACACAGTACACTTTTCCTATTAATTTCATGTTGAAAGAAAAAAAGGAATTAAAACCAACCAGTCAATAACAAAAGTAGCTGATGATCTTGGGGTTGATCTTGGGGTCGGACTGAGAATAACTTACCTGGGTCCGATCCCATAAAACAATCCCATAAAACATAATAAATGAATATAACCATCCGGCCCTTTGTTTACAGCAAAGAATTATCCCCTGCAAAGAAAATTAATATGATGTATTTTTTTTGAAAAATTGATGCCTGAAATTTCTATATTTTTCATAATTTTAAGGTATTAATATAAAAAACAGTTCCTGAAACTTTTATCTTTAAAAGGCCTAATAGTCTGAAGTTTTAATGGTTCTTGACAACTTAATAAGGAATGGAGACTAACATTATTGATAGGTTAAAGAGCTAATGCATATAAAAATTCGCCTCATTCCTTTTACTTCAATTAACAGATAAACAACAGTTAACAAATAAAAGTATCAGGGAGACAACTGAGAGGAAATAACCGCTGATTATGAATTGTTAGTTCATATAATTCCTTAAAATAGTCTTTTTTATATGAAAAACGATACTCTAAGCTTAAAAATTGACGCATTTTTAATAATTAATGGCTGATAATCAAAAGCTTATCTCGGTCCGACCCCAAAAAACAACTAAAATTAAATAAAATGAAAGACAAGAAAAAACTAACAACTGCATACGGTCGTCCATACTTCGAAAATGAAGATAGTATGACCGTTGGGCCAAGAGGGCCTATATTATTGCAGGATAGTCATCTGCATGAAAAACTTGCCCACTTTAACCGCGAGCGAATTCCTGAGAGGATTGTCCATGCAAAAGGAACAGGAGCATATGGAACATTCAAAGTTACTAACGATATTACAAAATACACCAGGGCAAAGTTGTTCAGCAAGACAGGCAACGAGTGTCGTGTATTTATCCGCTTTTCAACTGTTGGTGGTGAAAAAGGGAGTGCAGATACTGAGAGGGATCCGCGAGGTTTTGCTGTAAAGTTTTACACAGAAGACGGTAACTGGGATTTGGTAGGAAACAACACTCCGGTATTCTTTATTAAAGATCCTAAGAAGTTCCCTGACTTTATTCACACACAAAAACGCCATCCTAAGACAAATTTAAAAAGCCCAACAATGATTTGGGATTATTGGAGTTTGAATCCTGAGAGCCTGCACCAGGTAATGATATTATTCAGCGACAGGGGCACACCTGACGGATACAGAAAAATGAATGGCTATGGCAGTCATACATTTTCAATGATCAATAGTAAAAATGAACGTATATGGGTAAAATTTCATTTTAAAACCATGCAGGGAAATAAAACATTAACCGGTGCACAAGCCGAAGTACTAAAAGGAAAAGACCCGGATTATTCTCAACGTGACCTGGTTGACGCCATTGATAAAAGAGATTTTCCAAAATGGGCATTAAAAATACAGGTAATGACAGATGAACAATCGAAAAAGTTTAGATGGAACCCTTTCGATATTACCAAAATATGGCCTCATGCCGAATATCCATTATTAGATGTTGGAATAATGGAGTTAAATGAAATTCCGGCTAATTATCATGCTGATGTGGAACAGGCAGCTTTTGCCCCGTCTCATGTTATTGATGGAATTGGACTTTCACCGGATAAATTATTGCAGGGACGAATTCTTGCATATCCTGATGCGCATCGCTATAGATTGGGTGCAAATTATGAGCAAATTCCTGTGAACCGTCCGAAATGTCCGGTCCACCACCACCAGCGGGATGGAATGATGAATATTGACGGAAATAGCGGTGACAGTCCTAATTACTTCCCAAACAGCTTTGATAATATTGAAGCGGATAATAATTATAAGGAACCTGCAATGAAGTTGGATTCTAACATCGCTGACACATATGACCGCAACGAAAACGATGATGATCATTATACCCAGCCTGGCGATCTGTTCCGTAAAGTAATGACAGAAAATGAACGGGAAAATACATTGTTCAACATTATTGGATCAATGAGTGGAATTGCAGGTTCAAAACGTGATGAAATTATTCAGCGTCAACTAACTCATTTTTTTAATGCAGATAAAGAATTAGCTTTAAGTATTGCTAAAGGGCTGAATTTTAAGTTTAAAGAGTAACCACCGGCCCGTTACGCTGTGTAAAACTTCGTATGGTCAATTCCGCTTCAGAAATAACTTTCAGTACATTTCTTTAAAG
>CBFCXR010000171.1:0-5853 GCA_965602045.1 uncultured Bacteroidales bacterium
TCTTCTTGTTTTTTCTAAAACTAATTTTAAAATCATACCTGGTAAAATGAGGATAGTGATCAGAATATGGGTTGGTTATATCCCTTACAGTATATCCTTTTTCTATTGATTTTTCAATATCAATAGGTGTATATCTTCTACCGCCTGCCCAAATTCCTCTAAAACTTACATTCAGAGTATTTGTTTTGGATTTGCCTAATTTAAACTCCCTGCCTGCCAGGATATTTGCAACATAATTTCCGTTATATCTGGTATTCCTTTTAATTCCATCTCCTGCTATATATTTAGAATCAAAAAGCGAGCCTGTAATCAAGAAATAATAGTTTTGAGAAAAGAATTTTTCCAGAGTCAGCTCAGCGCCATAATTTTCTCCTGTTCCTTTATTCTTTAAAGGAATGTTTGTATATCCATAACTGTGGTTTAATGCTGAAAAATAGCTTGTATCATTATCTTCAATGGGAATATCGTATAAATCCTGGTAGTATAATTCCAGTTTTAAATATAAATTGCTGGTTGGTTTGTTATCATAACACAAAACAATATGGCGGGCCTTTGCAAGGTCTATATTTTTATTAGGTTTTTCTTCAGTGCCGTCATCAAGTGTCCGTATAGCATAATAATTAGTAAGTGTTTCAATTTTACTGTGAATCCCAAAACCTGCACTTAATGATTGTTTTGGATGGAACTTCCATTTTATACCGAATCTGGGTTCTAACGAGTAATTACCATTTAAAGCAAAATACATAAGATGAAAACCGCTATTAAAAATAAATTTATCAGCCGGATGGTACTTCCAGTTTATATATCCTTGAGCCAGGCCGGTATTGCCATCCTGATTTACTTCAGTTACCATAATTTTATCTTCGTTTTCATAGTAGTCAGTATAAAGATCATAGTATAATTTACTATAAATTATTCCTGATTTGAGATTATTTTTGACATTGAACTTTCTATGATAAGAAAATGAAGTTCTTATGGTTTTATAGACAAAATCCTCGCTGGCATTATAATATAACTCATCATCTATTTCATTACTTTCATAATTCCATATATTTCTTGAACCTGATAGTGAGAAAACGCTTTTAAAATATGTTTTATCATTTATTCTAAAAAGGCCGGATAATCCCAGGACACCCATATCTGTTCTAAATTCATCTTCTTTTATATTTTCTTGTTCTTCCTGAATATTACTCGATCCGCCAATCCCAAAAAGTGAGAAAGTACCGAAGGATTTTGTAGGAATATTGATATTAAATGTTAAATCCTGAAATGTAGGTACTGCATCTCCTGCAATTTTAATACCTATAGTATTTAAGATTGCCAGGGTTGAGTACCTGTAATTAATTAAATATGATGATGGATTATTTTTTAGTAATGGGCCCTCAAAGGAACAATCGGTTCCAAGGAAACCGGCCTGTATTGAATATTCTTTTTTTTCATTATTTCCCTTTCGTAGTTTTATGTCGAAAACACCTGAGTATGCATTGCCAAATTCAGCCGGAAAAGCCCCTGTGAAGAAATCTGAATTATCCAGCGTAGTGCTGTTAAGTATACTTATAGGGCCGCCGGTTGCTCCTTCTTCAGCAAAGTGATTTGGATTAGGAATTTCAATTCCTTCAAGCCGCCATAATAAACCTTTGGGTGAGTTACCCCTGATTGCAATGTCATTATTGCCATCAGGATTAGGGCTTACTCCGGCAAATGATATCGCCATTCGTGCAGGATCATTAACGCTGCCGGCATACCTCTTGGTCTCTTCAATAGTAAACGAACGTGCACTAACTGAGCTCATTTTATTGATTGTCTCTGATTTATGCGCCTTACCATTTATAAATACTTCTTCAAGTTTAACAACAGATTCCAGTAATTCTATTGTTACCACAACCTCTTTGCCTGCGCCGATAAGAATATTTGGAATTGTTTTTGGTTCGTAGCCAATATAGTTGACTTTAATGTCGTACCTGCCTACCGGCAAATTCTCAAATCTGAAATTTCCGCTTATATCTGTTACAGTACCAATAATGGGATTTGATTCCTCTATATACAGTGTAACTCCTGTTAACGGAATTTTCGAATCTTTATCAAGTACTTTTCCCCTTATTGTCTGTGTAAGATTCTGGCAGAAGCTTATATGTGTCATAAACAATAAAATACACCCCGAAATTTTCATGTAATGTCTGCGCATGCCTTAAAATATTTAATTTACCAGTACTAAAAGACAGGCTGAATTCAAAAGGGTTGCATGCAGGAGGGAAACCTAATTATTTAAATTCTCTATATCCGGGTTTAACTTTTTTATTGCTTCTTCCAGTGGCTCATCAGGTTTTATAAAATTGTATTCTTCCCAGAATGAATCATCATATTCATTTACTTGCTCAGTAAATATATCCATAGTCTTTGCTATTTCTTTTCCTTTGAATCTTTTTACATCTGTAGTATCAATATCGGTTACGGCCATTTCAATAACAGTATTAAAAACAACACCAAACAATTGCTTTTTTTTCCTTATTCTGAATTCTGTTTCACATCTGATAAAATTCAGGTAATATTTATTATTAAGTTCTCTGAATTTCACCTGGTATTCAGCTTTTAAAGGTTTTACCTTATAGTTTCTGGGCTTTTTTACTACCAGAAAATCCGCAGCTTTTTCAATTCTGTTTTTATCTAATGAAAAATCGACACTTTTGATTGCCAGGCTATTAAGATCAAGATAAATTCTTCCGATGAATAGTGGGTATTCATAAATATTCCTATGTTCAAACTTAATAACATATGCCTCCTTGTCATTGTCAATCATCACATCTGCCATTTTATACTTATAGAACTTAAAAAAATCAGTTGTTAAAAAATTAGCAGGATTTTTAACAATATCAAGTAACAGGGTTGTACTAAGACCAGCTTTTAATTTTAAAACTATACTGTCATTCCTGTTTAAATCCTTACTTGTTCTAGCCTTAACAATTTTAATCTGATCCTGAATATAGGATTCTGAGTATGACGATTTAAATGTTTGTAAGACAGCTTCAGCAACAAAAATATACCTTTTTGACTCCCTTACTGATTCACGATAAAAGGATGTAAGTAATGAATTTGAATTGCTGTAATTAACAGAGATCTTATCAATTGCACTATTAAGTAATGATATTGGATCTATCTTTCTTATTATTACTTCCTGTATTGGTATATAATCGGGGATAAGACGGATTACCCTGGTTTCCGGCAAATAATTTATAGCTGGTTCTGCAAATATTTTGTAGCCAATACAAGATATGCCAATAGTATCATTAATATATGCAGGTGGTATTTTTAATACAAAATCTCCATCAGAATTTGAAATAGTACCAATGCTTTTGCCTAAAATCCCGATGTTGGCGTATTCAATTGGACTTTGTGTATTTTTATCAATAATCTTTCCCCTGATTTCCAGGACCGGTATAGAATCTGCAACCAATATTGTATAATATTCCTGAATATCAGTAATATCTCTGTAAATTACTATATGCTTATCAACAATCTTGTATATTAAAGTCGAATCATTAAATATATAATTTAGAATATTTCTTAAGGATTCACTCTGTGAATTAACAGATATTATTTTATTTGCATCTATTATATCAGCATCGTACGAGAAGTTATAGCTGATTTCTTCTTCAACAGTTTTTAAAACTTCATAAGTCGTACGATTTGTAAGATTAATATTTAACCGTAGATCAAATATTGATTCCTGCCCATAGGCCAGTTGAATTCCTAAAAAAAGGCATATAAATAATATATGCCGGCAGGCACAAATCATATCATTATGTTTTAAATTAGTTGCAATATGATTAGCAACCTCGTCCAACTATGATTATTCCTTTTTTTGTTTTTATTATATCTTCAAGACTAAAAGTTTCTTTTATCACTTCCAGTATTGAATCAAGTGACTGATCATTAAAGGTAGTTGTTATTTTGCAATTAGCGGTTTCCTTATTTTTAAAAATAATACGCGTATTATATACGGCCTCTATTTTTTTTGCAACTATTTCAAGCTTTGTTTCATTGAAAACCAAATATCTTGTTTTCCAGGCAAGATAATTTAAATCATTATTCCTGCTTTTATTCAAAGTATTTTTAGATAATATTCCAATATATCCGGGATCAATAAAAATATTATTTTCGTCTTTTCCTTTTTGATTTAATTGCACCTTGCCTGATTCAACAAAGACCTCAAGTTTCTTATCCGGTGTTTGTGTTTTAATATTAAAAGATGTTCCCAATACTTTTACCCTGGCATTATTTGTATTAACGATAAAGGGAAGTTCTGAATTGCTAACAACTTCGAAATATGCTTCACCTTTCAAATATATTTTTCTATCCGCAGTACCAAATTTGTCAGGGTATTTAATATAGGTATTGGAATTTAAGAACACTTTTGATCCATCCGGCAATATCATAATAGAAGTATTATCAGAACCTGATCTAACTATCGTATTTTCCCTGGTTGAAACAGATGACTTAACATAAACTTTATAAGAGCCAAATGCGATTCCAACTAATAATAAAATAGAGGCTGCAATACGTATAGCCTTATATAGATAATTCTCAGAAGCATTTATTTCCGGTTTTGCTATTATCCCTAATTCAGGTTCATCAAGTAGGATCCTGTTTCTCAAGCTATCCCATGCCTTATTTACATCTACTTTTTTCATATTTTTTATTTCATTAATTTTTTCCCAGTCAGATTGAATATTTTCAAATAGTAATTTATTTTTCTCGCTGGCTTCAATCCATTCTTTTATTTTTTTATTTTCATATACATAGCTTTCTCCAGCTAAGTATTTCGACAAAAGTGTCCAGTTAATCTTGTTTTTATTAAATATTTGCATAACAAATGAAATAATAATTAAACTTAATTTTTTTCTTTCTATTAATATTCATATAAATTATGACACTTCAGTATAATCTTTTAAATTCTTTCGAAGTAGTTTTAATGCTTTACTCATATCAGCTTCAATAGTTTTTACGGACAAAGACAGTTTTTCTGCTATTTCCCGGTATTTAAGTCCCTCAAACCGGTTTAAATGAAATATATTTCTACATCTTTCAGGCAAAGAATTTAAGGTTTTACAAATTATTTCATTAAGTTCCTGCAATCTAATTCCTTCAGACGCATCTTTGTCGTTGACTTTGTATTGTTTCTTCGAATAGTTTTCATACTTTATTTCTATTGTACGATGATTTAAATATTGAAGGCAACCGTTATAAACTGCCCGGTACAGATACGATTTCAAAGAAATATTAATATTCAGTTTGTCTCTCTTGGCCCATAATGTATAAAATAATTCCTGTACGATTTCTTCGGAAACATCAAGATTGTTAATATATTTATTTGCATAATTACATAGCCGGGCATATAATTTTTTAAATAATACCTCAAAGGTTTTTAAATTTCCTTTTTGAATTTCATTGACTATTTTCCAATCCTCGTTGTTCATATACTGTAACAGTATTTCTTTGGATTAGTGATATGCAATACTTTATTTATTGTTGCGTTCCAGTTTTTTATTTAATCTTGATATAGCACTTTCAATTGTTTCATCAGGCTTAATTACATTATAAGCTCCCCAGAAATCATCATCCATGAAATAATTGACCTGATCAATAAATACATCTGAAATTTTTGCTGATTCCCGGTATTTAAATTTATTAATATTTACTGTGTCCCGATCAGTTACTGCCATTTCTATCATTGTAATATATGTTGAGCGGAATAGTTTCTTATCCCATTTACATCTAAATTTTGCTTCAGCCCGCACATGATTTAATTGCCATTTACCGTTAGATTCCCTGTAATTTGCGAGGTATTTAGCATCT
>CBFCXR010000172.1:0-5824 GCA_965602045.1 uncultured Bacteroidales bacterium
TTCAATATCTTCTTCCGTTTTGAAGTCCATAAGAATATTTAATCCGTCAGCTCCTACATTATCCAGTAAAGGTTTAAGTTCATCAGGTTTTACCCAGCACGGCATTATAGATTTTCCATTATCCAGAATTTTTCTGTATAAGCCGTACCAGCAAGGATCTCCACCCTGGGGTTGTCCCTCTCCGGGAGTCCATTGGACAGCATTTAACTCCTTTATTTCCAGAATTGCATCCAGATGACGAATAGCGTCAATCCCATCCAGATGATATAATGTATAGTCTATATTCTGGCATTGTTCGCGTAAATAAGGCAGGGCAAATCTTCTGAAATTTTCTTCTGAGATCATTACAGATATGTCAGACTGTAATTTACTTACTTTGCCGGGTCCCCAAATAGAAAAATAACAAAAAGCCATTTCTCCGTTTTCCTTGATAATATCATAAATCCGGTTAAATACCCGGAAGTATATGTTATTAATTTCCTGAAGCTGATTTTCTATAACCTCAGGCCTTAGGAGTAAATCTGTCAATACAGCTTCAGTACCTTTTAAACTCACTAGTGTATCCAGCCCTTCAATAAGGTCGGGACATCCAACAAAGTACTTACCTCCGGATCTTTTTTTGCATTCATTCAGCAAATTCAGATGAAGTTGCCACCACTTATTGTGCTCGTCAAAGTCAATTTGATCTCCAAAATCTTTCTTATATTTAATCCATATTGTATCTTCAGAACCCTCGAGTTCTGAGCCCAGAATAGCAGCTAATGATCCGGGGCCCAGGTGAGTATTGGCTACGGGTAATATGTCAGCTTTAAAAGAACTTCTGGATAACTGATAATGAATATATTCCGCTCTCCATACAGGATCAAACCAGTATTGATTTAAATCTCCTGCCGGTTCGGGCCGGGTGGCTAATTCATGCGGACTTCCATCTTTTTCAAGATGTTCCCACATGCTAACTACCAGACCTTTACCATTCCACCAGTCAATGTAGTTCTTCTTTGATTCTTCCCAGTTATCTTTCCAGATATTTTTCATTAGCGGACAACATTATTTAATTATTTCTCCAATTTTTGATTTATATATGCCTGCATAAGAATCATCAAATTCAATTATCTCTGATTTTGAAAGATCCATGTCATCCGTACATCTTACATTTTCAGGATAAACAGGAATCTTTGCTCCATATTTTACCCATACCGGCATTTCTTCCAGTGAGACTTCAAAATCTTTTAACCATTTATTACCTGTCACCAGACTTCCGTCAAATAGATTTATCCATTTGCCTTCCGGAAGATATATATCTCTTTTATTATCCGGATTCATTACAGGTGCTACAAGAATATCATCACCAAAATAATATTCGTCATGAATATTCCAGCACAACTTATCATCGGCATGATGGAATATCAATGCTCTTAATATGGGGTATCCTGTTGAAATAATTTTTTCACTTTGCTTCAATATGTAAGGAATAAGGCAATATCGCAGTTTCAACCACCGTCTTATAGTATTGGCTATTTTAGGAAAATGATATGGCTCACGTTTTGATGTTCCATGATAGCGTAAGTGGGAAGTAAAAACACCAAACTGTGTCCAGCGAACGTATAATTCATCCTGAATTACTGAATTCATAAAATCAGGCACACCGTGAAAGCCGGGGACATCATGGCTCCAAAAGCCAAACCCTGATAAACCCAGATGTAATCCTCCTTTTAGGGTGCCTGCCATTCCATCCCATGAACAAGCCGCATCGCCTCCCCAATGCAAGGGGTACCTTTGACAACCTGCCCAGCCGGCTCTTGCCCAGATTATACCTTCTCCGGTAACTTCTTTTGTGATTTCAAATGCCGCTTTCTGATATAACAAAGCATACAGATTATGTAATATTTCCGGTTCCAAAGCATGGTATTTCGCATTCATGTGAATGTCTTCACCAAAGTCAGTCTTTATACATGAAGCACCCATTTTCAGCAGTTTTTTCAACAGTCCCTTATACCAGTAAACTGCTCTTGAGAAGGTAAAATCTATTGTTCCCGCATAATTTGATGTGCTGAAACTGGAACTACACTGCTTCTTATTGTCATCGATGATTCCAATATATTTGTTATTAACAGCCTCGCCATATTGTTCTGCTTCGGCTGATATATGCGGCAATTGCCATAAACTTAGTCTGAATCCTTCGGAGTTAAGATCTGAAATGAACTTTTCAGGATCAGGGAATCTTTCATCATTGAATCTCCATTCGCATATCCAGTCGGTTTTAAACCAGCCAGTATCAAGGTGAATAACATCACAAGGGAAATCTTCACTTCTTAAGCGTTTGCAAATATCTGACACTTCATCAGCCGAAAAATATGTCATCCGGCTCATCCAGGTACCAAAACTCCAGAGCGGAGGTAAGGCAGGAAATCCTGTTAGCTGCCTGTATTGGTATAAAATTTCTTCAACACCGGAGCCGCCAATTAAAAATATATCGAGTAATGGCTGTTCTGCCATTATTTGAACCGATCTTGTTGAATGATCCGCAAAAGAAAACTTTGCATGTGCAGAGGTATGCAGGAACATTCCATATAAATTACCGGAGATGTATAAAGGAATATTTTTATAAGCCAGCCTGTTGTTTACACCCTGGCCGTCATGATTTTCCAGACTGAAGGTACTGCCGGACAAGTTCATTTTTTTAAACCTCTCTCCGGTTCCCACAAAGGCTTCATCATGATCTGCATGGAAGGAAATCACAGCTCTTTCACATTTTCCATGGCTTTCAATATAAGCCAGGCCTAAGGCATCATATTTTGCAGGGTAAAACTGATCATATGCACTTAATCTCACTTCCTTCAGACCATCGGGGTAAAATGTTACATCAACGGTTTCTTCAGGTTCAGGCTGCAGATCACTCCAAAAACCGATTTCGGGTTTTCTAAAATTAAAGGAAGCCTTCTTGTTTCCTTCAGCATCCCTTACTACCCATTCATTTTTGTTTTTTTCATAGCTGAGAGGATTTAACTTAAGGTCAGGGCTTAATTCTAACATCGGGGAATCACACATGTCAGGAACATCATAACCGATAGATATTCTTAATATTTTATTTCCATATCCACGTAATTTTAGCTTATAATTCTTACGAGTTGTCCCGGGATCCGGAATAATTTCCTGGGAGCATTTCTGCTTTTGAAAAGGTATTGTTGTTAAAACATCATTATTCTGATTTGCTATATTTGTTGGTTTACAGGCTTTCCATATAGTTTCTTCGCCTTCCGGCGTGCTATTGAAATCCAAAAAGTCAAATAAATAATTGTTCGTTTGTTTCATTATAAATTATAACACTACTAATGATATTTTAAACATATTCAGAACATATTGATCACATCTTTTGTACGGGCTTCAGGTGTAATTTCCAATGATTCTATTTTTCCATCTTTTACTATTCCTTCAACTGTTGTATTGTAGGGGGCATGCAGTTTGAAATGCACATTCCATGCTTTTGGCCAGGCAGGGAAAAGGTAAATTTTTTCTCCATCTGTCTGTATGAGCATCTCCTGCAGGCCTATCATTCCTGAGCCTCCCCAGTTATGATCAGGTACCCAGTCGAATCCGGGCCCCCAGAAGGCAGGAAAACGTCTTCCTGAATCCTGCATCTTCAGAATGTTCAATTCTGCAGCTTCATCAGTTAATCCCATACGGGCTGCAAAAATATTATCTTGCTTCCATCCCACGTGACTTCTGAACTTCAGTGCATCAGGGTCGTATTTCCAGGTATTAATGGCAATGTTAAGGTCAGGCTTGCCAACACCATAGATGCCCCATGGAAATACGGGATAAAGTTGCGTAGTTTCCGAGTGATTGATTCTTTCCCAGAGCAGGGCAGGAGCAATAGTTTTGTGTCCCTGGCATTCGCGGAAGCTTATGGGAGGTATACGGTTTAACATTGTTGTCCATTCCTTACGTTTTTGTTCATCAATATATCCGGATGGCAATTCTAAAATTCGGGTTAATATGGTTTTTAAGGCGGCGATGGTAGATGTGGCGTTGTATGCCATTTTGTAGGTCTCACATGCAGATCCCGGGTATAGAACCAGGTGACCATTAGCATCAAAAGTCTTTATCCCTCTTTTGCGGGCCAGATATTGGTAATGCTCATTAAAAAATGTAAGGCAACTTTCTATGAAAGGAATATATTGAGATATATCTATTCCCCCATATCTTTCAAGCTCAAGCATCATCAGACAAAATTCCAGGGAAGTATCCCATTGATATTCCAGCCAGGCATTATATTGAATACCTTTTGGATACCAGTCGGGCCGGTCCAATCCGTATTCAGCGTAGTTTGGCAGTCCGAAATTTTCCAGCTGCTCGGTAAAGCATGCACCCTTATGTCCCCAGTATACTTCACTTCGTAGTTCGGCATTCCGTAAAGCACGGACATAGAAGTCCAGCTGAGGTTTTATCATTTCAAAATCACCGCTTTTGATCATGGGAAAATATACCAGCCGTTGATTTTGTGCTGTAAAAATGCCGCCTCCCCAATTGCGGAAGTCGGGAGTGAATTTCCTGGTTGAATCCGTAAAACAGGGATCATAAGTAAAAAGGCCGCCGTTAAACTTTGTGGGGTATTTTCCAGAGGTATTGCAGCCCAGCATATATCTGAATAATTGATAGTTTCTGCCTGCCTGCCATTCGGGCAGGTTTTGATCAGCCTCTCCGGGCCGTATAAAGATAAAACTTCTGTCCCAGTATTGTTTCCACCAGTTGCGGGTATTCTTTTGCGCTGTCTTTTCATTGGATTTTGCATCTTTTATTACCTGCTGCAGTCCTGCCTGCCAGTCTCTGATAGTTTTTGCCTGATCCGTATGGAGATAAATATTTATTTTGTGGGTATTAGAGGAAGAAATACTTTGCAATTTCCATCCCTGAAAGTCTGTGTCCAGGTATTTCCCTGTGTATGTTCCTGCAGGCTCCATATTTTGCCCCTGCATAATACCTCCGAAACACAGATCTTTAAGTGGATTAAACATCTGGGATTTGACCTCTTCCATTCCTTGTTGTTTAACTGTGATATCGAAAATAGAAGTGTCATCGCTGTTCAGGTGATAGAATAGGATGTCGTTTTCCTGGAAGCTAATCTCATCTTTTAAGGTTTTCAAATTTTCCAGGGGTTCCCATTTGAAAGAGGTGGCAAAGCTTTCATCCTGTCGAAGGGGTCTGTCTTTGTATCTCCAGCTCTCATAAGAGGCTTCAGCTTTTATTGCTTTATTACTATTCACTTCAACATGCACTACAGGCCGGGAAACATCTACCCACACATTTATCTCAGCAGAAAATGTATCCTTTGTTCCGCTAAGATTTATATGTCCGTCCTGTAAAACCAGCTCCTGCCTGAACTCATTGCCACTTAACGGATTAGGTGTCATGTTTACTCTAACCCTGCCCAGTTTTAAAAAGCCATTATTTTCATCGAAAGTACCACTTCTTGAAATGTAGAATAACAATTCTCCGTCTTCAACCCATACATTTAAACCAATATCCCCGCCTCCGCAAGGCATTGATTCTCCTGAGTTCTTACTTTGGCTGTTCCATATAATGTTACAACGGTCAATTTCACCGGTTTGAGCTTTAATACCGGTAAAAAAAACGCTGAATAATACGCTAAAAAAGAGTATCCTGGTTTTCATATAAATTATAGTTATGTTTCTTTCCGTCCCATGACGGAATAACAGAAATGCTTGATCCTGCTTTTGCCCACCCCCATATAGCTACATTCGATTGTTGCTGCAGTACCATGTTGTCATTAAATATGGATGGGAGCTTTACTTTTGCATATATT
>CBFCXR010000173.1:0-5804 GCA_965602045.1 uncultured Bacteroidales bacterium
CTTTTTTGTGAAAAACGTTGTTTAGCTCTTGACCTTGATAATAATCTGCCTGCCCCGTGTGAAGCCGAATTTATTGACATCGGATTGCCTTTACCTTTAATAATAAAACCCGGGGAAATCATAGAACCCGGAATTACACCGAATACACCTTTGATTGCAGGCGTAGCTCCTTTACGGTGAACAATTACTTCAGTACCATCCTCAAGCTTTTCTTTCCATGCAAAATTGTGATGATTTTCAATTTTTAATATTGGCTTTTCGCCCAAAGCTTTTGCTAATTTTTCATGAATTATTTGGTGATTGGCTCTTGCATAGTCTCCGGCAATGTTCATAGCATGCCAGTACTCAATACCTTCTTCTTCGGTAAGAGTAAGCCATGCAAGGTTTTGAGCCCCTTTCGGAAGCTTGCATTTATTTTTTGCTATACGGGTATAATGCTTTGCAATACTAGCTCCAAAATTCCTTGATCCGGAATGGGAAAGAACTGCAATATATTCACCTTCAGGTATTCCAAATTCATTATTTTCCTTAGGGATGTCAGCTATTCCAAATTCAACAAAATGATTTCCACTACCTGATGTGCCAAGCTGACTATAAGCTTTATTTTTTAATTCTTTTAATAGTCTGATTTCTTTAAATTCTTTTCTGTCAAGTATTTCATGTTCCTTTTTTCCCGGGAATTCATCAACATCAAATTTTGTATTTTCTTTAAGTATTGATTTGAGATTATTTCGATTATTTCCAATGAAAGCAGGGGGCAGATCGTATACCGATAAACACATCCTGCATCCAATATCCATACCAACGCCATAAGGAATAATTGCATTTACTGTTGCCAGAACTCCACCTATAGGTAGGCCATAACCACTGTGTGCATCGGCCATCAATGCTCCACGAGCTGTTATCGGAAGTCTCATTGCAGTTTCCATCTGATTAATGGCTTCCTGCTCAATTTGTGATTGTCCGTATATTATGTAGTCTTTTGCAGTATGTACAAGCTTAATTTCTATTGTTTCTCCCTTAGGAAAACCAATTCTTTCAGGTTTCCGGTGCCGGAGTTTATGTTTCTTCATATCAGACATTGAAATTATATAAACAAAATTATAAACTTTAGTATTAAATAAATACTTAATTTTAATAGTAATGATATAGTTTAAATATTTAACAAAGTAATTATACAATATTAATCAGTTATGGCCGCTTATTTGCTTAAAACAAACCTGAAAAACGGAATAACTGTATTTATACGTTTCCTGAAACAACTGGATAAGGTTTGGATAAAATCAGGTTATGAAGAATTATCTTTCAGATCACAATATTTAAGATTCATATCACCACCTAAGAGTCTTTCGGATAAAGTTTTGAAGTATTTAACTGAGATTGATAATAAAGAGCATGTAGCTTTGGTTGCTTTTGCTATAAAAAAATCTTTAAAATATCCTTTAGGTGTTGCCAGATATATAAAATTGCCAGGCAATCAGAATATAGCGGAATTTGCTATAACTGTCACAGATTCATTTCAAAATCAGGGACTTGGCACAATTTTATTCAATTTGTTAGTTGAACATGCTAAAAGAAATAATATTTGCACCTTAACAGGTTATGTATTGAGTGAAAATTATGCAATGTTAAAAATAGTACAACATTGTAAAGTTCATATGCAGAAAGAAGAAGGTTCTGTTCTTAAGATTGACATTCCTTTAAATGAAAATCCCTAAATGAATAAATTATTTGATCATCCAATTGATTAAAGGATTAACACCCTGGTTTTTACTTGATACCTGATCGTTTTTATGACATAATATACATAAAACTAAAAATATTATAATGTAAACCAGTAATAATGCCAGGACAATAATTTTAGGTCTTGTAGCATTGAATTTAATTTTTACTGAAAAGTTTTTTGTGTTATGATTACTAGTAAACTTTTGACTTTGATTTGATGTAAACTCAGATTGTTCCATAATACTTAACATTTTAATGGATTAAAAAAAAGCCCGGTTTGATGAAAAACCGGGCTAAATTTATATTTGTTAATTGTTCATATTCAATAACAATATAATGTCCGGCTCTGCATGTATATTGCAACGGATTTCCTCATATTTTTTGTTCTTTTTAGCATTGTACGCATGTTTTTATAATAAAAAAAAACCCGGAGAGTTAATCCGGGTTGATATAAAAAATATATTAAAAATATCAAACAGATTAACCACTTAACAGTTTGCTGCTCTTCCTTATTAATATTGCTGTCATATGTTTATTAAGCATTTCTATTGTATTATTAATAAATCAAAAGTATATATTTCCTGTAAAATCACTAATGATATTTGTCATGTATTGTTCTTTAATATAATTAAAAAAGGCTGCCTTAATAAGACAGCCTTAATTATTCATATCTTCATCAGTTAAACTATAAACTTAAATCTGCCCCAGGTTTGAATTTTACTACCTTCTTGGCAGGAATATTAATAACAGCTCCAGTCTGTGGATTTTTACCTTTACGTGCAGCTCTTTGTACCACTGACCATGAACCGTAACCTACTAATCCTACTCTTTCCCCTTTTTTAAGTGAGTTTCTTATTGCATTTAAGGTAGCATTTAAAGCTCTTTCACTTGAAGCTTTATTCAGGCCGCTTCCTTTAGCAATAGCATCAATTAATTGTCCTTTATTCATAGTTATTAATTTTGTTAATAATAGGCAAGATAAGCAATTAGCTGAATATTTAAAAAAAATAATAATGCTAAATAATTAACTATATATGAGAATTTATCAACTATTTTCCATACTTATTATAGTATAGAAGATATTTTCCTTTGGATTTTTATTATTTTAATATGTATATAGTATCCATCTGATAGCCTAATTATTGGCATAAGTACCGGAAAGGTTTTTCATAGCCAGGGTAAGGCCTTCCTTCCTTCTTCTTGACAGTTTTATTTGCGTACCACAATCCATTAATATATTGCTATCATGATTAAACAATACTTTGTTAACGTTCAACAGATTAATTATATGCGATCGGCTGCAGCGAAAGAAATATAGCAGGGGCAGATTATTTTCAAGTTCTGCCATAGTCATATTTAATGTATATGACCTTCTATCCATTAGGATTACTTCAGAAATTCCTTGAAATGCAGAGAAATATGCAATATTCTCTATTGTCTCGTTTCTTAATATACCGGAACCTTCTAATAGAATCTTCCCGGTACTTTGAATCTGTTTGCTTGTGATCATATATCTTAATTTATTTAATTATGAATTATATATTAAACTATCCCGAAAAGAATATTTTGCGTTTCAATCAACATGATACGGCATAAATTGTAAATTATCAGTCTGTATAATCGGCATTAGTTAATTATTTACTTTCAGATATTGAATATGAAATTCTCTGCTGAGCATGTCTATTTCATTTAACAACCTTAATCCTTCATCAATAATAACTTTTGGAGAAATATTGTTTTTCTTGTTTATAGAACGTTTGGCGATACTTGTTAATGAGTAGATTTCCAGGTCTAATTGATTTAACCTTTCCCGGTACCAGTTCAATATGTATATATCAAATTCAGGTTCTAACGGCATTACAGACATTTTTACCAGATTATTATGAAATTTCGGATTCCTGAATGCAATTTATTATTATACAATCAGTGAAATCAAAAAAGAGTTATAAATCAATTATATGATGTTATAATTTTTGGAGAGTTTGTGATCAGACCAGGATCACAACTTTAGGTTAGGGCTGTCCAAATGTCTCCCATCTTTGTCAATATGATAGCTATTTAACTATATTTCAAGGCCTAAAAATGTTCTTACCAACCAGCCCACCCCAAAAGAAATAACTGCAACACTGATACTTATTAATGCCATTTCTGCAAAACGCCTTCTAAACGGTAAATCTTTGGCCACAGAAATATAGAAATTAAAAATTACTATTATGAGGATAGCAATTAACATCATTATTCCCAGATTTATAAAGGGATTATAGATTAGAAAATAAGGCATAACAAGAAGGATTACTGTTCCAACATAGGCAATGCCGGTGTAAAGGCTTGATTTTAATGCTACACTGATATTTCCTTCCTGACGCTGGGATAAAAATTCACTGGCTGCCATTGAAAAAGTTGCAGCAATACCTGTTATCAGGCCGATAAGCGCAATTGTCCTGCTGTTTTGAATTGCAAAAGTAAAACCTGCCAGAGCTCCTGAAAGTTCAACAAGAGCATCATTTAATCCCAAGACTACAGAACCCATATAATTCAGAGCTTCTTCGTCTATCATGTTAAGTAGCTCCTTTTCATGGGTATCTTCATCGTGAAGGATTTTTTCAAGTTCAGCAATGTGCTCTCCAATTCCGCTATAGGTTTCATCAGCTTTACGTTCTCCGCTCTCCATTAATTTCAGGGAAAAAGTTAAGCCCAGAATTCTTGCAAAAAGTATGTAAAAGAAAATCCTGATTTTTGAAGGAGCAACAGAAGTTTTTGTATATTTCTTCAATATCTCATAATGATTCATTTCATGACTTGCCAAAGTTCTTAATATTTTAGCATTATGTCCATCCCTGGTTCGGGAAGCCAGTTTATTATAAATGCAATATCCTGTTATTTCCTCTTTCTGAATCTTACATATTTGCTTTTTTATTTTTCGATCCATGATATTATATATTTGAAGGTTATTCTTTGGGCCTTGTTACTTTAAAGTATAATTCACACATTTAAATCAGCAGAATTAAAACGTTGTATTCCGTCATAAGCCATCGATTAATGCCACATCAATTCCATTGCTGAGAGCATTATTTGCATGTTCAAGGAAAAATTTATCACTTGTCATTTTTTAAGTTTTTAATCTCAGCAAACCAATGATTTTTTAAGACTTGTTTCATAGTTTTTACTTGAGCGAATAAACTTATAATAAATGTTTTTAATTTAAAAATAAATATATATTTTTAAAAGTATTTTTTACTTTTAAAAATACTTTTATAAAAGTAGATATAAAACCGTTCATTTATAATAACAAATCGGATTTATGCGGGTTTATTTTTAATAATTAATAATTGAATAAATTATATATTTATAGGCATGCTTAAAGAATTAAAAAATAAAGTATTACAAGCAAACTTAACCCTGGTTAAATACGGAATGGTATTTTTTACATGGGGAAATGTTAGCGGCATTGATCGTGAAAAGGGACTGGTAGTAATTAAACCCAGCGGTGTTTCCTACGATGATATGAAAACTGATGACATGGTTGTGGTTGACATGGAAGGAAATATTGTTGAAGGTGATTTGAAACCCTCTTCCGATACTCCTACACACCTTGTTTTATATAAGAACTTTGAAAAAATCGGAGGGATTGTCCATACTCACAGTGAATGGGCAACAAGCTGGGCACAGTCAGGAAGGGATATCCCTGCTTATGGTACAACACATGCCGACTATTTTTACGGCAATATACCCTGTACAAGAAAATTAACAAAAAATGAAATTGAGTACGATTATGAGATGAATACAGGTAAGGTAATTGCTGAAAGATTCATGGAATTGGATTATAATGCTTTGCCAGGTGTTTTAGTATTTAGTCATGCTCCGTTTTCCTGGGGTAAAGATCCTAATGAGGCAGTTCATAATGCTGTAGTTTTGGAAGAGGTGGCAAAAATGGCATTCAGAAATGAGGTACTGGGAACTACAGATCCTGTTGACAGGTACCTTCTGGATAAACATTTTTTACGCAAACATGGAAAAGACGCATATTACGGCCAAAACAAAAAACATAAATAATATATTATATATGAAAGCATTTAAAG
>CBFCXR010000174.1:0-5791 GCA_965602045.1 uncultured Bacteroidales bacterium
GGCATCACCAAACAGGTTGGCCAAAATATTGTAGGCCCACGCGCGAAAAAACTTACCTTCGGCTATAATGGCATTTTTTTCTTCCTCATTTTCCCAAATATTATTATTAGACTCCTTTTGTGCGAAATAGATCACCTTGTTGGCCATGGGAATCATTTTCAGGTAGGCCCATTCCCAGTATCTTTTGCAATCAGAATTTTCCGGCGTTAAATTAACTGCCCAATCGCCCCGTTGCGGTCTTTCACTGGGATCAATCCAGTTATACATATCTGTACCCCAGAATTGTGACCAATAGTCGCGGTCGCCCGCTCTCCATTCATCGCGAAATTGATAAACAAGCCCGGAAAGATAATAATCAAAACCGGCTTTAGAATTTAAAACAGCATCATCGGTTAAGTCTGATTTGGAAACCTGCACCAATAATTCATCATCATTACATGAGTTAAAAACCAGAACAGTTGCCATTATCAATGATAATATAAACCATTTCATGCTTTTTTTTGTATATGTTTTGCTTTTATATGTTTTCATTTTTCTTACAATTTAGTGTATGTAATTAAAGTTAAAAACTCATATTAATTCCAAGGGAATAAATACGGGGCATAGGGAATAATCTATCACTTCCCTTATTACTTGTAATACCATCGTCCATTTTCCCGTTTGGATCTACACCAGCATTTTCCGGGTCAGGACCTAACCATTTGGTAAATGTATACAGGTTCTTTACACTTAATGTGATGCGTAATGACGAAAATTTGGAAAGTACCGGTAAGTCCGGACTGTTTAGGTCGTAAGATAAGGCTACATCTTTAATGCGTAAAAAATTACGGCTGACATAGAAATCGTTATCGCGTGCAGCGTTAAAATACAATAACGAAGGATAGGTGTTAGATCTGTTTTCAGGGGTCCAATAATCAACGTCCAGGCAATTCATGGGTCGGTCAATACCGTGTGCGTAAACCAGGTCAAAAGGAGCAACCCACCCAAGCATACTGTTCATTGAAATATATAGGGACAAATTTCCATACTTGAAGGTATTGTTTAAGGTAAAGGTGTAATCGGGGTATCTGCCGTGGTCAACAATAGCACGGTCATCCTCGCCAATTGTATCATTGCCGCTGTGATCTTTCAGTCTGATATCCCCTGCCAGATGATCATCAGGAATTTCATCATCTACCTGGTAAATCCCGTCAAACTCGTAATCGTAAAATGCATGTATATGTTCACCAATAAACAATCCATCTTCCGGGGCATCATCTTCTATACCGTCCTCATCTGTATCGCCAAACAAATGCACTATTTCATTTTTATTATAAGCAAAGCTAAATGAAGTATTCCAGGAGAATTTCGAAACATTTACATTCTCCGTGATTAATGTGATTTCAATTCCCTTGTTGTTTACTTCACCTATATTCTTCCAGGTGGTTTCATAGGCGTTTGTCGGTGGTATGGATCTGTCAAACAATAGGTCGGTTGTTGCTTTATTGTATAAGTCAATGGAACCACTAATCCTGTTTTCCAAAATACCAAAATCAATACCAACATTGAACGATTTGGTAGATTCCCAACGTATGTCTTCATTACCCATTACCTTAGTAATTGGAACAAAAGCAATCGGGCTCCCTGTATTATCTCCCAATACATTATATTTGGTTTCGTTCAGGCTTTGTGTTAAATATGGATCGATGTCGCTATTTCCTGTTTCACCATAAGATACCCTTAATTTTAAAAAGCCAATGGTATTTATGCTGCTCAAAAATGATTCTTCAGATACGATCCATGAAATGGCTGCGGAAGGAAATACCCCGAATTTATGTTTTTCACCAAACACAGAACTGCCGTCCCTTCTTGCAGCAACTGATACCGAATACCTATTCATTAAGGTATAGTTTAACCTGGCCAAACCTGAAACATCAAATCTTTCTTCAGCAGGGGTCTCGGGTATATAATTACTGCCCAGGCCAATATTATTATACCCTAAAATATCAATCTCAAATAAATCCGCTTTAATATTGGTTTCTTCCTGATAGTACTTGTTCCTTCCATACATAAGGGTTATATCAATATTATGAATATCTGCAAAAGTCCTTTTATATTTCAGGATATTTTCCCAGACCCAACGGTTTATATTTTTGTTTTTCTTTTCAGCTTCGGTCGTATTGCCAGCACTATAGGGGTCCTGTATGGTAAAAGAATAGTTGTTATGCCATTCGTAATTAGGCGAATAATTCATTCTATATGACAACCCTTTTAAAAACGGGAAATCAATGTTTAGAAACATGTTGCTGAATAAATTCCTTTTACTCTCATTATTATCGGTCAGCTCATACTTATATAAAGCGTTGTAGACTGATGCTTCTGATGAAATCGGGTTGAATTTCACATTGCCGTCAGGGTAATAAAAGGTACCAAAGGGCGAATCATCGTAAGCATCCGATAAATCGGCTATTTTTCCCGAAAGGTCTCTATGGGTAAAAAATGAGGAAGTCCCGATTGTCAACCAATCTGAAATTTCCGTCTCAAGGTTCATTCTGAAAGAAACTTTGGTTTCTTGGTCTCCCAATATTAATCCAATATCTTCATTTATTGATCCGGAAAACAAATAACTTGATTTTTCAGATCCACCGGAAACACTTAAATTAAGTGTTGAAAGTTTTCCTTGTCTTCCAACTATATCTTCATAACCCTGAAACTTCCCATCCAAATAATTCTCATATTCTTCCGGTTTTAGTAGCTGACTCACATCTTCTATATCTATTCCATAATCATTATTTGCTATTTCAAGCTGTTGCGTGTAATAATCCCTTTTTCTTTGCAAATACCTTTCTTTTGTTGGCATGTTCAGCCAGCGTTCGGCTTCAGATATGCCATAGGTTGCATTGATCCGGATCTCCGGTTTAGACGATGACCCCTTATTGGACGTAATCATAATTACACCATTTGCGGCCTTTGAACCATATATAGCAGTGGAAGCTGCATCTTTAAGTATGTCAATAGATTTAATATCCTGTGGGTTGATATCAGAAAGGCTGCCTTCAAAAATAATCCCATCTATCACTATCAAAGGGTCTGTTTTGGTACCCATTGAATTTTGTCCACGTAAAAGTAATGTACCGCCCTGACCAGGTCTGCCACTGTTTAAGAATTGCACCCCGGCAACTTCTCCAAGTGCTTGTGCGACATTGGTTATAGGGGTTAGCGTTTTTTTCTCTTCCATGTCAACCGAAGAAATAGACCCGGTTACAAATCGCTTGGACTGTGTACCATAACCTATTACAACCAACTCGTCCAGTTTAACTAAATCTTCAATCATCATCACATTAATAGTTGTCTGGCTATTAACAGACACTTCCTCGTCCAACATTCCCATGAACGAAAACACCAGTATAGCATCTACAGGAACATCAGGCAGGGTATATTCCCCATCGATATCTGTTATCGTACCTTTTGTGGTACCTTTTAGCTGTATGGTTGCCCCGGGTAGCGGTTCCCCGCTAAAATCTGTCACCTTTCCGGTAACTGCTACAGGTTGTATCCTGGTTTTAATCTCTGCCGGTTTATTTTGGGCAAAAACCTGAAGTACAGTAATGAAAAGCAAAAAAATGGTTAATTTCATAATTAGTAGTTTTTTAGTTTTACTTTGCCATATTAAAATTGTTTATAAAACTCTTGAAAATACTAGATTTTCAAGGGCATCGAAAAAATAATTTTTCGTAAATTTCCTGTATGTCAAACACAGGTTAAATATACAAAAAAATAAATATGGAAAAATACTAACTGCTGCTAAAATGCGATTTTATAGTTATCTTTCTGAATATCAATGTATGTTTATGAGCAAGACAAAAAGTTTTTTGATAAGGCCGGACAATATTTGTATGGCATACTCCAAAGCCACACGAAGTTTCTTTTAAAATAAATCTTTTGCAAATACCAAAAATAAAATCTATTTTTGAAAACTAAGACTGTAACGTATTGTTATTGGAATAATAAGAGAAACAGTTTTGATGGCTATAAAAAGTATATGTACCGTGATACAAATTAAGCAAAGCGATTGGTAAATTATTGAAACAATCTATAATTAACTATATTTATTTAACTAATCATTTTTAATAAAACCAGAATTATGAAAAAAATCTACATTCTTTTTATCCTTATTTGTTTTACGATTACAATTAAGGCACAGAACAGAATAAATATTCAAATTCCGTTTACTGCGCAAGCACCTAATATAGATGGTACTGAAGAAAGTTTATGGGATAACGCACCGGGAGATTCCATTAATTTAGCATTCACGGGCGAGGCCCCCACTGTTAAAGCTTATTGGAAAGCACTATGGAATCAAAATGCCATGTATGTTTTAATTTCTGTGGAAGATGACGACCATTGGCCTTATTGGGTTTCAGGGGGAAATTGGTTTGAATATGACCAGCCCGAACTGTATCTTGATCTTAATGAAGATTTATTAGATGGTTTTGGCCCTGGAGATAACAAAGGCACAGGACATTATCAGATACAACCAGGTTTTTCTGATGGTGGAGCAGGTGTTCCTGGATTTCTTGTTGAAGCTGAAGATTACAGACCGGGAGGACAGTATTGCTATTGGGTAGATGGAGAGAACTATGTATTTGAGTACGCTCTGGATTACTCAACTATGAAAAATAAAGGAGGGGAAACATTATCTGCTTCATATTTTGATGATTTAGATTCCATTGGTTTTGACGCTTGCGTTATCGACCAGGACTCAGGAATAACCACTGCTCGGCAAAGAGCAGTATGGCAAAATGTGGGTGGAGCAGATGGATTATCTCAAAATTATTCTAATATGGACGCTGCGGGAACAATTACTTTTGTTCAATCTTTGCCATCGAGTGTTAATTCACAGAACATAGCTCCCCTGTCTGTTTATCCAAATCCTGTGTCAGACTATATGGTAGTAAATGCTGATTTTGACAAACTAATTATCACAAATATCCTTGGAGTTGAAGTAAGAGCAATTGAAACTACGGAAAAAAGGATTAATATAGAAATGCTTCCTTCAGGTGTTTACATAATGCAAGTTTACAATAAGAGAAATCCTGTTGGGATGACGAAGTTTTATAAAAAGTAACGTATCTGATAATGCTTGCTGAAAGGGCCATTTGGAATTAACAGAATGGCCCTTTTTTTCTTTACTCAATTTGCAGCTACGATGACAGTATGATTGAGTTGAACAACTGTAAGACGTGTTCCGGTGACTGTAAGATTAAATTGAACTGCATTTTAATTGTAAAATCCATTCTCATCATCAGTTTTGAATTTCCAATTTACCCGCTGACCATAGAATACCTCGTTTCATAATTACTAATGCCTCCGGTACATCGAAATCTTTCGCAACATGTCCCAATGAAGAATAGAAAACACGACCCTTTCCATACTTTTTTTTCCAAACAACAGGCATAGTCACGCCATCAATCCAGTAGGCATGATCGCCGTTAAAGGTTGTGGTTGCTAACACTTCGTTTATCGGATCAACATGCATATAATATTGCTCTGAATGCATTTTGAAATCTTTTAGTCCTTTTGTGATTGGATCATCATGATTGACGATATTTACTTCATAATCAATTATCTTTCCAGGATGTGCTACCCATTGACCGCCAACCATGAATTGATATTGCGTGTTGTTTCTGAATGCATCAGCAAGCCCTCCATGCCATCCGGCAATGTTAACTCCATTTTTTATGGCTGTTAGTAAACCTTTTTCCTGTTCCTTTGAAATTTCAGACATCGTCATAATTTGGATAATCAGGTC
>CBFCXR010000175.1:0-5737 GCA_965602045.1 uncultured Bacteroidales bacterium
TGACGATTTGCGATCGACGATTTGTGATTGACGATTTGTGATTGACGATTTGCGACTAATAATATGGAGATTGATTTTGCCTGTAAACTACTCCAGTGCTCCGCATGCCAGAGTATTCCGTACGGCGGGCAGGTTCGGTGGATAAACGGGAGGCGGGAGAAGAACAGCGAAAAGCGAGCAGCGAGAAGCGCATAGCAAGAAACGAGAGACAAAAAATGAATAGCGAGAAACGAGATACTCTCCCTATTTCTCCATTTCTTCCAGTTTCTCCATGCCTTTTATATCCATCGATTCTGCAATTTTTGCAATATTTTTCATATCAATATCTCCCTGAATAATAATCAAAACACTCTCATTAGGGCTTCCGACAAGAAGCAATAATTCCTCAATTATTTTGTTTTTCTCTTTTATTAGAAATTTGACATTTTCATTTTTCTCCTTGATCACCATTAATTCCTTATAATCCGATTCAGGAAGTTCTTTCATTACCTCTGTGTACAAATTAATATTAGTCTTAGTTCCCGCATCACCATCAGTAGCAAGAATCTTTATACTATTTAGTTTGCCTATTGCCTCTTCCAATTCATCATTTCCATTATTCTTATCCATGTCCCTGAATAAATCAAACATATATTTTGTTATATAAACAGTAGTAAAGCCCTCCTGCCCTGAATACTTGTCAAATATCTTATCCACAGCCGATTGCGACATTAAATTAACTGCAATTATCGCAAACAAATAAAAAAATACAATTCTTTTCATGATTAGTTATTTACTTGTTATTATTTATTAGCATTATCTGAAGCCGGAATTCTGGACAATATCTGTAACTTATTGAGTCCCTGGTCTAACTTTGATATTGGCTTAAGCATTTGTGATGCGTTATTAAGCTTCGAAATATTTGTCAGCTCTTTAGTGCCATGGTTTAACTTTTCAGAAATAAAATACAGGGTCTTTTTGGTTTCTTCATAAGCCATAACAGGATCTTCAATAGTACCTTTATCCTCTGATTTGTTTATAAAATATTTAAATGAATTATAAACACTAAATACAATTAATATTGAGGCAGCTATACCGGCAATTTGAATCCATAATCTATTAGTCCTAAAAACAGGATATCTAACTTTTTGATTATCAATTAAGTTTTCAAGTTTCTCTTCAAAATCATCAAAGGGAATATCCCTATTTTTCGCTCTATCAAACATAATGAACTGGTCCTTTTCCGCTCTAAACTCCTCAGGAATTACCGGATTATCAATAAAATATTTCCTCAATTCCTCTTCCTCATTCAATGTTGTATCTCCGTTGTAATACTTATCAAGGAGTAATCTGATTCTTTTAGTATTCATGGTTTTTTATATTTAATAGTAAATCCTTTATCTTATTACGTGCTCTTGACAGGTTAACACGAATAGTATTTGCATTAATATTCATAATATCAGCAATTTCTTCAAATTCATATCCTTCTATATCCCGTAATTGAATTATCATTCTTTGCTGTTCAGGCAACTTGAGCATAATATTATCTAATTCTTTCATACTGTCGGAACTCTCAAGGATATCATGAGGATTATTTTTTTCTTTCTGAAAATCATATACTTTATCATAAGTATCAATATAAACCGGTTTCCTGGACTTTAACCTGTCAATGCACCAGTTCTTTGTAATTTTCATCGCAAAAGCTTCAATGTTTTTAATTGACTCCATCTTATTTCTGTAATTCCAAAGTTTTATATACACTTCCTGAACAGCATCCTGAGCCTCATTTTCATCATTTAGCATCAAACGTGCGAAATTAAAAAGCTTTCTGCCTAGGGGCAATATTTTAGTTTTAAATTCCTTTGAATCCATTAAGTTTTATACCCTTAATATCAAAGTTTCTTACTGAGCATTAATTTTTGAATTATAATAGTAACTAAATTTAAGATTCTTATCTGATACATGGAAGCCAATAACAAAAAAATTATCCGGTTACTAATTAATTGTAATTAAGCCCGTCACTAATTATGATTTTTTCCCATGAGTTTCATATTATCAGGACATTTTAAATTAAATGTTCCTGATATGTCATCCAGATCGTCAAAATCTATTTCTCCCCTGATACTAACAAGTACGTTTTCACCTGCACCTGAAACAATAATAAGAAATTCAGATATATGCCCTTCATCATCGCGAACCAGTATATTAACATTTTCATCTTTTTCTTTAACAATTAACAATTCTTTATACAAAGTTTTATCTAACTTCTTATAAATTTCATTGTAAAAGTTTAAACTTTCCAATTCCGCTGTTTTTCCTTCCTGTGCCAATACTTTTACATGACTCAGTTTTGAAAATTTTTCAAGATCCTTATCTTCAGAATCAAGCTGTGCAAGCATTTTAAACATATCACCTGAGATATCAACGGTAGTAAAACCTTCAATTCCTGAATATTTTGCAAAAATTTCATTTACAGGATCATTTTGACCGTTTAATACATGTGTAAGGCTAAATACAAGTAATGCAAAAACTAATTTTTTCATTTTTCCGGTTTTTTAGTTAATACTATAATTTATTCATTCCTGATTAGTGAACGTTTAACATCAAGACGAATAGAACCGGAAAATATTACAACCTTACTGTAAAATATTAAATTGTTATAAATGAGGATTTTTTAAGGATTAGGCTTTACGCCTCTCCATAAAATAATACGGGGCTTTTCTTGGTTTACGGGATCTGGCATCAACAAACACGAGAGTAGAATTACCTGTGCAGATTAATTCTGATTTTTCATTATATATTTCATATTCAAAAAATACTTTTATTTCTGGCTTTCCCTTTAAATATGTTTTAACTGTGAGAATTTCATCATAATAGGCAGGAATTTTATAATTTATGTTTATTGAAACAACAGGTAAAAGAATTCCATCATCTTCCATTTCCTTATAAGTCATCCCTTTATTTCTTAGAAAATCAGTTCTGCCAACTTCAAAGTAATTCAGATAATTAGCATGATGTAAATATCCCATCTTATCCGTTTCCGAGTAACGAACCCTGATTTTTGATTCTGAAGAGATCATTTTTGATTAAGGGTAAAAATATTTAGTTAAACAAAAGGAGAATCCTGTTCTCTTGCCAGTTTTTTATATGCAACCAAATCACACAAATTAGGAATTAATCGCTGAAAAACAGCAAGAAGCTGGCCTTCAAGTGTTAAAATCTTATGCCTTTTTTTCTTTCTTAGTGCCCTGATGATTGCTTTTGCAACCTGCTCAGGCATCATATGCTTTTCTTCATTTCTTGGGGTAATACCCTGTGGTGTTCCATTTTCCTTTAATGCTTTTTTTCTGATATCGGTTTTTGTAAAACCTGCAGTAAGTATCATAACATGAAGTCCTTTCCTTAGGTTTTCAATACGGATAGTCTCAAGCAAGCCATGTAAAGCAAATTTCGAAGCAGAATATCCTGTTCTGCCTGGCAATCCCTGAATTCCGGCAATCGATGATACGCCTACCAGTGATCCTTTAGTCTCAAGCAAATATGGCAATGCATATTTTGAACAATAAACCGTACCCCAAAAATTAACATCCATAAGTTTTTTTAAAACATCAATATCTACATTGGAGAATAATGCCCTCATTGAGATACCTGCATTATTGATTAATATGTCAATCTTTCCATATTTTTCAATTGTTTTCTCTATTAAATTCCTGCAATTATCCTGGTTGGAAACATCGGTTTTTACTGCATATACCTCGTAACCTTTTTTCTTTAATTCGTTTTCCAGATTTTTAATTTTTTCTTCACTTCTCGCAGCCATAACTACTTTTGAACCAATCTTTGCAAATTCTTCAGCTGTTGCCAAACCAATTCCTGAAGAAGCTCCTGTAACAATAACAACTTTATCTCTCATAAAATGAAAAATTTGCTGACTAATTTAGTAAATAACACTTATCCTAAAAAATTTATATGGTTAAAGTTCAAAAAATGATTTTTTAAATAAACAAATTATCCATAAAGATTTTACTATAAATATTTTTCATTAACTTCATTATTTAATTGTAAAACGCATTAATATGAAAAAATATGTTTTCCTTTTTATTATTAGTATTATTATTAATAATAATGTTTATAACCAATATGTACCTAACGGAGGGTTTGAAAACTGGACTGTTGTTGATTTATTTGATAATCCTGACGACTGGCATACCGGGAATATCGATGCCCTCTTCAGCGGCGATTCAATAGAGAAATTAACTGCAATTAAAACCGAAGACAGTTATTCCGGGGATTATGCTTTGGAACTTGTATCCGTCATAACTAATCCGCCTGATGAAGATACAATTTTTGGATATGCTATTTGTGAAGGCCAGGTAAATGGTGAAGGTGATTCATTGATCTATGTCGGAGGATTCCCGGTAAGTGGCAATCCCGAGTCACTATGCGGATATTTTAAATATTCCATTGTTGATCAGGATACTGCCTATATATTATGCGCCTTTAAAAAAGATGGTGTAGTGCTACTTGAGGAGTATGTTCAAATATTCGGTGAACAAGCCAGCTATGCAAAAATCGTTTTTGACCTGCATGCTGACACCCTTCCGGTTACTATAGATACTGTTGTTATTGCTTTCGCATGCTCTGATTTTAACAATCCCAAAGAAGGAAATTCTATGATTATTGATTCTCTGTGGCTAACAGGCATTACCGACACTATTCCGAATTACGATTTTGAAGACTGGACTTTTTTATCCTATGAAGATCCTGATGAATGGCAAACTACTAATTTCTTTTACCTGGCATTCGGAAATGACTCTCTTTGTGCAACAAAATCAACAGATAGTTATGCCGGACAGTATGCTTTAAAACTCGAAAACAACGTTATTGAGCAAATGAACATGATTTTATCGGTTGCAACCACCAGTGATGATATTTTTGATATCGAACCTACTATTCCCATTTACTTTAATCCTTCGTCCCTGCAAGGTTATTATAAATACATATCTCCCGAATCAGATTCAGCCACCATTGGTGTTTTACTATACGGAAAAGATGAATTCGAATTGGATTACCAAATGATGAAAGGCACTATACTCACAGAGTCGGCTGATTACCAACTATTTGAAATACCAATTGATATTCCGCATGGTGTAACTATTTCACATGCAGGAATAATAATTATTCCTGGCAAAAATAACTTTATGTCTGATACATCCATAGCCGGTAGTGTTTTATTTATTGATGAACTTGAACTGATTGATCCTTGTGAAGGTATGGAATATGTTAATCTTATTGAGTTTGACGATACAACTATATGTTCGGGTGATGAAATAATACTGGATGCCGGAGACGGCTATGATGATTATTTATGGTCAACAGCTGAAACTACTCAAACAATATCTGTAAGTACAACGGGAGTTTATAAGGTCTCTGTTGCGGAAGGAGATTGTATGATCAAGGACAGCGTTGTTGTTGAAGTCATGGAATATGTTAATCTAATTGAATTTGACGACACAACAATATGTTCGGGTGATGCAATAATATTGGATGCCGGAGGCGGGTATAGCGAATATTTATGGTCAACAACTGAAACTACACAAACAATATCAGTGAATACACCGGGAGTATATAAGGTTACTGTTTTGGAAGGTGTATGTGAAATCACTGATAGTGTTAATGTTAATGTTGTAATATGTGCATCAGTAGAAGATGAGTTAAGTAATCAGGAATCAATAAAAGTATATCCAAATCCGGGTTA